>JAZSHJ010000036.1:0-18596 GCA_045533175.1 Acutalibacteraceae bacterium | reverse complement strand
GTCACCCGAGTGGACTCCTGTTCTCTCAACAAGCTCCATGATTCCTGGAACGAATACGTCGTGTCCGTCGCAGATCGCGTCGACCTCGACCTCCTTACCGATGATATATTTGTCAACCAAAACCGGCTTGTCCTCGTCGATCTCCACCGCCGTCTTCAAATAATGGCGCAACTGTTCTTCATTCGCCACGATCTGCATGGCGCGACCACCCAGCACAAAACTCGGGCGCACCAGAACGGGATAGCCGATGGTCTTGGCCGCTTCGATACCGTCTTCGATCTTGGTGACGGCACGGCCTTGCGGCTGCGGAATATTGAGCGATTCCAGCACCTTTTCAAAACTATCGCGGTTTTCCGCACGTTCGATCGCCGCACAGTCCGTGCCGATGATCTTCACACCGCGATCGGTCAACGGTTGTGCCAGGTTGATGGCCGTTTGGCCGCCGAGCGATGCAATAACCCCTTCCGGCTTTTCAAATTCCAGAATGTTCATCACGTCTTCGGTGGTGAGGGGTTCAAAATACAGTTTATCCGCCGTGGTGTAATCGGTGGACACGGTTTCGGGGTTGTTGTTGATGATGATCGCTTCATAGCCCGACTTTTTGATGGTGGTAACCGCGTGCACGGTGGAATAGTCAAATTCCACACCCTGGCCGATACGAATGGGTCCTGCACCAAGCACCACGATCTTTTTCTTATCCGTCAGGCGCGAGGCGTTTTCGTCGGTATAGGATGAGTAGAAATACGGGATATACGCATTGGTGTGGCAAGTATCCACCATTTTGTAAACGGGGAAGAAGTTCTTTTCTTTGCGCAGGTTGAAGATCTCGATTTCCGCGACGCCCCACAATTTGCCGATATAGCGGTCGCTGAAACCCATCTTCTTCGCTTCGCACAGCACATCCCAATCGCCCTTGTTTGCCGCCAGTTTCTCTTCCATCTTCACAATACGCAGGAAGGATTCGAGGAAGTAGGGAGTGATCTTGGTCAGTTCGTGCAGTTTTTCCACCGTTACACCGCGGCGCAACAGTTCGGTCACCGCAAAGATGGTGTCGTCCTTGAACTCCTTGATATACTCGAACAACTGCGCGTTCGTCATGGGATCAAACTTCGGCAGGTGGAAGTGATACGCGCCGATCTCGAGCGAACGCACCGACTTGAGCAAGCATTCTTCCAAATTGGAACCGATGCCCATTACTTCTCCCGTAGCTTTCATCTGTGTGCCCAGCGTGTTCGGGGCGCTGGCAAATTTGTCGAACGGGAAACGCGGCAATTTCGCCACGACATAGTCCAAGCGCGGTTCAAACGCGGCGTTGGTGTTCGCAATGGCGATATCTTCAAGCAGCATACCCACCGCGATCTTCGCCGTCACACGGGCGATGGGATATCCACTCGCCTTCGATGCAAGTGCCGAAGAACGGGACACACGGGGGTTCACTTCAATGAGGTAATATTCGCTGGAATAGGGATTGAGCGCGAACTGCACGTTACAGCCGCCTTCGATCTTCAACTCACGAATGATCTTGATAGCGCTGTCGTTGAGCATTTTGAGGTCGTGATCGTTCAGCGTGAGGATCGGGGCCACCACGTTGGAGTCGCCCGTGTGCACACCCACAGGATCAATGTTTTCCATACCGCAAATGGTGATGGCATGATCCGCCGCGTCGCGCATCACTTCAAATTCGATCTCTTTGTAGCCCTTCACGCTCTTTTCGATCAGCACCTGGTGAACGGGCGAGAGTTTAAAGGCGTTCAAGCCCACTTCGATCAATTCCTCTTCGTTGTAGGCAAAGCCGCCGCCTGTGCCGCCCAACGTGAACGCAGGACGCAACACCACGGGATACCCAATGCGCGCTGCCGCTTCTTTTGCTTCTTCGAGCGAATAGGTGATTTCGGAAGGAATGGTCGGCTCACCGATGGATTCACACAACTCCTTGAAGAGTTCGCGATCCTCCGCGCGTTCGATACTGCGGCTGCTGGTACCAAGCAATTCCACACCGCACTCCTTCAAGATGCCCTTCTTTTCCAGTTGTATCGCAAGGTTCAAGCCGGTCTGACCGCCGATGCCGGGAACAATGGCGTCGGGGCGCTCATACCGCAGGATCTTCGCCACGTATTCGAGCGTAAGAGGTTCCATGTACACCTTGTCCGCAATGGTGGTGTCGGTCATGATGGTGGCGGGGTTGGAGTTGCAAAGCACCACTTCGTACCCTTCCTCTTTGAGTGCCAAGCACGCCTGTGTGCCGGCATAATCAAACTCCGCCGCCTGGCCGATTACGATCGGGCCGGAGCCGATGATGAGGATCTTTTTGATGTCTGTTCTTTTTGCCATGATGTTTCCTCCTCGAAATCTATAAAAAAACTCATTCAGAATATACGATGTTTCCGTCGCAAACGGTGAGGTGACACACGCCGCAGAGAGTATCGCCCGCGAAGGGGGTTGCCCGCCCTTTGGAAAGGAATCGGGCAGGATCGACGGTGTAGGTTTCATTCAGATCCCACACGCTGAAATCGTTCCCCAACGGGATACCGAAGCGGCGGCGAGGGCTGAGTGCCATGCGATCCACAAGTATATCGAGTGACAGGACACCCGTTTTCACAAGGCGGGTGTACATCACCGCGAAAGCGGTTTCCAACCCAACGATACCGAACGCGCTGTGTTCCAACCCTTTGCTCTTTTCTTCGGCAGAGTGCGGGGCATGGTCGGTTGCGATCATATCAATGGTGCCGTCCAGCAATCCTTCCACCAACGCTTCGCGATCCGCTTTTCCGCGAAGCGGCGGATTCATTTTGAACCGCCCGTCTTCTTGCAGGTCGCTGTCGTCCAACACCAGATAATGCGGGCCGGTTTCGCAGGTGACGTCCACTCCTTCCGCTTTGGCACGGCGGATCAAGTCCACACTTTCCTTGGTGGAAATGTGACACACGTGATAGGCACAACCCGTTTCCTTCGCCAGTTTCAAATCGCGGGCAATCGGCCCCCATTCACTTTCGCTGCAGATACCGCGATGCCCATGGGCTGCGGCGTACTCCCCTGCATGGATGTACCCGCCGTGTAACAATGCGTTATCCTCGCAATGGGCCACGATCATCCGCCCCATGGCGTGAGCACGTTGCATCGCTTCGCGCATCATCGATTCACTCTGCACCCCGCGCCCGTCATCCGAAAAGGCGATGGAATCGGCAAGCGACTCAAAATCGACAAGTGCCTCTCCCTTCTGTCCCACCGTGATGGCGGCGTACGGATACACACGCACCGAAGCATCACGGCGCAGAATGCTCAACTGTTCTTCCAAATGCGCCGTGCTGTCGGGCACGGGATTCAAATTCGGCATGGTACACACCGCGGTGTACCCACCGTGTGCCGCCGCACGGCAACCGGACGCAACCGTTTCTTTATAAGAAAAGCCCGGCTCACGAAAATGCACATGCACATCGCAAAAGCCGGGAAAAACAGCAAATTGGGGAGAAATGAAACAGGAAAGACCGTTCGACGACAAAAAGTCCACCGCCGCGCTCGAAAAAGCCGAGGCGGTCATTTTTTCGGGATATTGCAGGGTGAACAACTGTGCCATAACCGTGTCCTTTCCGTGGGGTAAAACTCACTTGTTTATATTAGGATTATGATACCATAAACGTCGCTTTCTGTCAACATAAAAATAGTGTAGAAGCGACACCGGATTTTTTTGAAAAGGTTGTTGCATTTGCCGAAAAAAGGGCGTATAATGAAGCCGCATTACGGATGTGCTGTTTAAGGAAACGATTGTTGTATGTTTGTTCCGAAAAGGAGATGTTTTGCCATGAAACGGCGTAACGTGAACATGCTGGACGGTGCCTTGGTGCCGAGCATTCTTGCCTACACGCTGCCGCTGATCGCCAGCGGGGTGTTGCAGTTGTTGTACAACGCGGCGGATATGATCGTAGTGGCACGTTATGCGGGCGGCACGGCACTCGCGGCGGTGGGAGCAACCGGCTCCCTCGTCAGTCTGATGGTTTCCGTCTTTATCGGCGTTTCGGTGGGCGCGGGTGTGGCCATTTCTCACGCATTCGGTGCAGGAAATCGCAAAGATATCCACGAAGCCGTCCATACCGCGATGGGTATCAGCATCGTCAGCGGGTTGTTCACCATGCTGCTTGGGTTATTTCTGTTTCCCCTTGCCCTGCAATGGATGAACACACCGCCTGAAATCATCGGACAAGCTACCTTATATTTGCGTATCTATTCCCTCGGGTTGCCCGCCATGATGATCTACAACTTCGGCGCAGCCATTCTGCGATCGGTGGGCGATACCAAACGCCCGTTGTATATCCTCACGTTTTCGGGACTCGTCAACGTGGTATTGAACCTCATATTGGTGATCGGATACCACTTGGACGTGGCAGGCGTGGCGATCGCCACCACCGTGTCACAGATCCTCTCGGCCGCGTTCGCGGTGCTTTGTTTGGTACGCGCCGAAGGAGTATACCGTTACCGCATCCGCAAAACGCGCATTTACAAGGACAAATTGCTTCAAATGTTGCGTTACGGCATTCCGGCGGGTATTCAAGGTTCCATCTTTAATATGTCCAATATTCTCATTCAATCCTCCATCAACTCGTTCGGTGCCGCTACCGTTGCGGGCAATGCGGCCGCCTCCACCGTGGACGGATTCATTTACACCTCCATGAACGCGCTGTATCAGACCTGCATGGCCTTCACCGCCCAGAATGTGGGGGCGCACAAACCCGAACGGTTGAAAAAGATTTTGTTCACCTGCCTTGTGACCGTAACGATCGTGGGGCTGGCGGTCGGTTTGGTGGTGCTGGCGTTCGGTGAACCGTTGCTGATGCTGTTCACCACCACCTCCGCCGCAGATACCACCGTCACCCCCGCCGACATTCTGCGGGAAGGCATGGTTCGTTTATCGGTGATGGGCACCACCTATTCTTTGTGCGGTATCATGGAAGTGTTCGTGGGCGCCATGCGCGGCATGGGTTCTTCGTGGACACCGATGCTCGTGTCCATCGCGGGCGTGTGCGGTATCCGCATCGTATACATCTACACCGTGTTTGCGTTTTGGCATCACACGCTGCTTTCGCTGTATCTTTCCTATACCCTCTCGTGGTTTGTCACCGCCGCTATCCACGCGGTATGTTGGTATTTCAAACACAAAAAGATCGTGCGGGAATCGGCAACCGATCCGTCCCCCGCTTCGTAGTCGTGCAATCAAAAACGGACTTTCACCTTCTGTGAAAGTCCGTTTTTTTATCGGTAATCGTTCCCTTCGGTGTCAAGCAATGCCGTTCTCAGCACCTTAAAAGAAATATCACGCCCTAAAAAAGTGCCCCATGCCGTACCGATCAGCGAGGGGTTCACCGTATCGGTGTTGTTGCAAGGCAAGGTGAGCGACAGTTTTACGCCCGTGGGGGCGGTTTCGCACCGCACATCCTGCAAAAACGGTGTCAATTCCACCGTTTTCATCGTCTTTTTCTTGGTGCGTTTTTCCACCGTCACACTCTCTTGTGCCGAAAACGCCGCCCACTCTTCTGCCGTACAATCGGCGGTGATCTCCCACACAGCGGCGGCAAGATCGGCGGGCTTGCACACGGCGGGTGCCGCCTCCTCAATACGCAACCCTTCGGGCATCACCGCGTTCAGCCGCGTTTTGACCTCCTCCATCGACACATCCTCGATCAAGCGGATATCCATATACTCCGCAACGCCCTCGTATCCGAGCGACAGCGGGGCGGCAAAGGTGACGTAGGGGTGCTTATTGAAGCCTTCGGTGTACCAAATAGGCAACGCCGCGCGGCGAAACGCACGCGTCATGGTGCGGTTGAGATCCAAATGCGAAATAAACTTGGCCCGTCCCGTTTTGGAAAAGCGCAGGCGCGCCGTCAGGAACGTGACACCCGACGGGGTGAGCACCCATCCGTTATCGTTCATCGACACACACCCCCCGCTTCCAACAAGCCGCACCGCAACCGGCGCACTTTTCACGACAATTCGGCGTGGTGGCCGCCGCTTTGGCCAGTTCATTTTCCTTCATGAGGAAAGATTTGGTCACACCGTAATCCAGATGATCCCACGGCAACACTTCATCGTACGAACGACGGCGGTTGGCATAAAATGCGGGATCCAACCCGCAATCCGCCAATACCGACAGCCACCCTTCCAAGCTGAAATGCTCCGACCACGAATCCAAGTTGAATCCGCGACGGAACCCTTCCTCCAACGCCGCACCAAGGCGACGATCGCCGCGGGCAAGCACCGCTTCCAGGAAACTCACCTGCGCTTCATGCCAACTGAGTGACACCTTTTTGGTATGCACACTTTCCACCAGCAGCCGTTGTTTGCGCTCCAGTTCTTCCATGGTATCCTGCGGTTCCCATTGGAAGGGTGTGTGCGGTTTCGGCACAAAACAGGATACGCTCACCGACACGTTCACTCCGTTTTTACCGCGGGTGCGGTTGGGGGTGGCAAAATAGGTGTCCACCACCTTTTGGGCGAGTTCGGCAATGCCCACGATATCCTCATCCTGCTCACACGGCAGGCCGTTCATGAAATAGAGTTTCACCGATGTCCAACCGCCCGCAAACGCTTTGCCTGCGGTGGACAGGATCTCGTCCTCGGTGAGGTTTTTGTTGATGACGTTACGCAGACGCTGTGTGCCCGCTTCGGGTGCAAAGGTGAGTCCGCTGCGGCGAAGCACATTCAATTTATTCGCCAACTCTTCCGAAAATCCATCCACACGCAGGGACGGCAGGCTGATATTGGTCTGCTCTTTTTCGGTCCATTCCAACAACCGTTCAAGCAATTCTTCCAGGCGGGTATAATCGCTCGTGGAAAGCGAAGACAGCGAAAACTCCTCGTATCCCGTAGTTTCGCACAGCGTGTGGCTTTGACGGTCGATGGTTTCGGGACTCTTTTCCCGCACGGGACGATATATGAATCCCGCTTGACAGAAACGGCAACCGCGGATGCAACCGCGGAAGATCTCGCTGACACCGCGATCGTGCACGATATCAATGTACGGCACCACAAACGACGTGGGATAAAACACCGTGTCGAGATCGTTGATAATGCGCTTTTTCACACGGGCGGGTGCCCCTTCACGCGGGGTGACAGCCGCCACCGTTCCGTCGGCGTGATAGGTCACATCATAGAGCGAGGGAACGTACACCCCTTCGATCTGCGCGGCCTCCCGCAAAAACGCGGCTTTGGTGTAACGTCCCTCCCGCTTCATCGAGCGATAGAGGTCGATCACTTCCAAATCCACCTCTTCCCCTTCACCGAGGAAGAAAAGGTCGATAAAATCCGCCAACGGCTCGGGGTTGCAAGCGCAAGGGCCGCCCGCCACCACCAACGGAAAACGCTCGTCACGCGCGGCGGCTTTCAGCGGCAATCCCGCAAGATCCAACATGTGCAAAAGGGCGGGATAACTCATTTCGTATTGCAACGTGAAACCGATAAAGTCAAAGGTGTCGATCGGATCACGGCTTTCCAAACCGAACAGGCGGATACCGTGTTGCTTCATTTCCGCTTCCATATCCAAATCGGGAGCAAATACCCGTTCGCACCACACATCGTCCACGCTGTTGAACTGGCTGTATAAGATCTTCATGCCCAAATGGGACATGCCCACTTCATAAAGATCGGGAAAGCAAAAGGCGAAACGCACCGCCACCGAGTGGGGATCTTTCACCACGCTGTTCAATTCACCGCCGGCATACCGCCCCGGCTTTTGCACACGGAGCAGTAATTCATCCAGATCGTAGGTCATAGAATACGTCCTCGCTTTAGTTTATTCCCAAACAGCATACCACAGTTTTCGCGGTTTTTCAAGTCAAATCCTCTCTTCGGCAAACAAGCGAATCAAAAGATACCCGCTTACTAACAAAAGGGTGGGATTGTGTGTGCCGAGCAACAGCAAAAATCCCACGGTGGCAAGCGGCAACAAGGTGATAACCGAAACCACCCGTACGACGCGGTGCACCGTGATATCCCCCCACCGCCGCGCGAGTAAGCATCGCAGAATCTGTCCGCCGTCCAGCGCTTCTACGGGAAGCAGGTTGAACACCCCCAACACCGCGTGAACGGCCACCGCAAGCGGTGCTGCCCGCACCCCTTGCAGCACCCCCGCCACCGCCAGATTCACCGCCGAACCCGCACACAGCATCCCCACCTGTGCTGCAGGTGGTAACGGGCGTTCGTGCGGGACAAGGCGAATGCCGCACACCCCCACCGACACCTCTTCGGGCGGTCGTCCCGCAAACCACAGCACCGCAATATGCCCAAACTCGTGCAAAAACGACGCCAGCAAGCAAAGCGCCGCCGTGCCGCTTTTGTCCACCGTGAGCAACAACGCAAACAAGCAAAAAAACGGCACCCCCGTCCGCCAGAGGGTGCCGCCGATACGGAAACTAAACATCGTCTTCGGAGATGTCCTCGAACGGCATCTCTCCGTCCCACAGCGCCGCGATCGCCGTGGTGAGTGTGTTTTGCTTTAACGCTTCGTGGAAATAGTGATTCAATTCCGAAAACAGCCGCCCGCCGACCAAGCGCAACGTCAACACCGCAAGCAACACCACCGCACAGAACACGCTTTGCACCGCAATCACCGAAAGGGCGCTGAAACGGCGCTTTTTGGCCGTTTCGGTCACACCAGAATGCATATCAGACCACTACACCCTTCATTGATAATGCGTTCCACCGTTTCCTTCATTTTTTGGCGCGCATCTTCCGGCATACGACCGAGTTTGTTGTGTAATCCCTCGTTCACCAAACCGTAAAGCGACGTGCCGAAAATGTTGGAATCCCAAATGCGGGCGGGATCTTCCTCAAAATCGCGCAACAGATAACTCACCAACTCTTCCGACTGGCGTTCCGATCCCACGATGGGTGCCACTTCGGTGCGGATATCCGCCCGCATCATGTGAATGGACGGTGCCGACGCGCGCAAGCGCACCCCGTATCGCCCGCTTTGACGGATGATCTCGGGTTCTTCCAAAGTCATTTCGGTCATGTCGGGCATTACGATACCGTAGCCAGTCGCCTCCACCGATTCCAACGCACCGCGGAATTTATCAAACCGTTTTTTCGTTTCGGCCAATTCGCGCATGGTGGACATCAACGCCGCTTCATCCGCCACGTTAAGTCCCGTGACTTCACCCAACACGCGATAAAACAGTTCGGGTTTCAACGTGACTTCCACCGCGGCACTCCCTTCGCCGAGAGCACGTTCCACCGTGCGTGCCGCTTTTACGTATTCGCTCTCTAAAAATGCTTCGGCCAGTTTCCCCACGTCCCGCAGACGGCTGATCCCTTCGGCGGCGGTACGCGCCCGATCCAAAAGCGCACGGCGCACGGGATGGGCCACGGGCAACGCCGTGAGCCAACGCGGCAGTTGCACGCCGATCTCCCGCACGGGAAACTCCAACAGCACCGTTTCCAAAACGTGCGCGATCTCCTCTTCGGTCAAGTGCATACAATCCACCGCCGTGACGGGAACACCGTATGCGGCGCTCAGTTCCACGCACAGCGCTTTGGTGGTTTCGTCCGTCGGATGGGTGGAGTTGAGCAACACCGCAAACGGCTTGCGGATCTCTTGCAGTTCACGTATCACGCGCGCTTCCGCTTCGGCGTATTCCTCACGCGGGATATCGGTAATACTGCCGTCGGTAGTAATCACCAACCCAATGGTGGAATGTTCGTTTATCACCTTTTGTGTGCCGAGTTCTGCCGCCATGTTAAACGGCACTTCTTCTTCAAACCACGGTGTTTTGACCATGCGAGGTGCGTTATCCTCAATGTATCCTTTAGCCGACGGCACCACGTAACCCACGCAATCGATCATACGTACCGAAAGCGCGGCATCGCCGTCCAGCGTGATCCCCACCGCTTCTTCGGGAATAAATTTCGGTTCGGTGGTCATGATGGTGCGCCCCGCCGCCGATTGCGGCAGTTCGTCCGTTGCCCGTTCCCGTTTAAATTCGTTTTCGATGCGCGGAATGACCAACGTGTCCATAAACCGCTTGATGAAGGTGGATTTTCCCGTGCGAACGGGGCCGACGCAGCCCACATACACACTCCCGCCCGTACGGGCGGCGATATCTCTGTAAATGCTTCGATTGCTCATCCCTGATTCCTCCGCTTTCCCATGGTATGTTTGTACCATCGTATGAAGCGAAAGGCGGGAATATGCTTGTTTGGCCTTTATTGTTTGCGCGTAGCCGCCACCGTTGCGGCATACACCGCTTCGGCACCGCAGATCTTCATCATTTTGGCGCACTCATCCAACGTGGCACCCGTGGTGACCACATCATCCACCAAAAGCAACGTTTTGCCGGCAAGCGAATCCACCGTCACATCAAACGCACCCAGCAGGTTGCCGCCGCGCTGTTCGGCCGACAACTGCTTTTGCGGGGCGGTTTCGTAAATTTTGCGCAGATAGCCGACACACGGCAGAGAAAGGCGGCGAGCTACCGCACGGGCGATCATCTCTCCCGGGTTGTAACCGCGCCGCCGCTGTTCACGTCGGGTTGCGGGGACAAACACCACCCCGTCAAACGTGATTTCATCGTAATGTTGCCGCACCGTGTCCGCCAGGGTATCGGCAAAATAGGTAACCGCCACGGGATCGCCGCTGTCTTTCATCCTGAGCACCGCGCGGGCGGCCGCGCTGTCATAATACCACGAAGCAACCACCCGTTCATAATGACGGCGGCGACGGCGGCAAGTACACCATTCTTTTTCCAAGCCGCAACGCGGGCAAACGGGCACACCGATCGTCGGCCATTCGGGACGACACACATCGCACACGCCGTCACCGGGAAAGACCACCTCGCCGCAGGCGACACAGCGTTCGGGAAACAGCACCGCCGCCATGCGACGCCACACACTCACGCCCACGGTACGGTCACCTCGGTTTGGGTAAGAAAGCGACGAAGCCCTGTGTAACGCAACGTCTTGCGATCGTTTTCCACCATGCGCCGCACCGTGTCACCGCTTCCCACCAGAATCAGCAAAGATCTGGCGCGCGTCACGGCGGTGTACAGCAAGTTGCGATACGTCAGTTGCGGCACGCCCGCAAACACGGGCATCACCACCGCATCAAATTCGCTGCCCTGACTTTTGTGTACCGTCACGGCATAGGCGGGTTCCAGATCCACCGCATCCTTGCGGTTGTATAACGCTTCGCGGTCTTCAAACCGCACCGTGAGCGTACCTTCGTTTACATCCACTTCGGTGAGAATACCGATGTCGCCGTTAAATACCCCCGCTGCCATCTCGCCGTCGTCCCGTGTCCAAGGAATGTCGTAATTATTTTTAACCTGCATCACCTTATCCCCTTCGCGCAAGGTGATGCCTTCGATCACGATCTCCCGCTTAGCATCGTCGGGCGGGTTTAAAAGTCCTTGCAGTTGTGCATTGAGTTCTCCCGTGCCGAGCGCCCCTTTGCGGCCGGGGCACAGCACTTGAATGTTATCCCAAACGGTGTAACCGTATTTTGTAGGCAGGCGACGGGCACACAGATCCAATATGGTTTCGGTGGTGTCGAGTGACGTGGGACGGGACAGAAAGAAGAAATCCCCTTCCCTCTCGTTCAGCGCGGGCATCTCGCCGCGCACGATGCGGTGCGCATTTTGCACGATGCGGCTTTCCATCGCCTGACGAAACACTTCGGTCAGTTGCACAACAGGCAACACGTCCCCCGCGATCAGATCCTGCAACACACAACCTGCTCCCACCGCGGGTAATTGATCGGCATCTCCCACCAGCACCAGACGGCATCCGCTTTTCAGCGCACGCAGGGTGCTTTCAAACAGCGGAACATCCACCATCGACAATTCATCGATCACCAACGCATCCACATCCAACGGATCTTTTTCGTTGCGTTGAAACACGGGTTGATCGTCCTCGCTCCATTGCACTTCGAGCAGGCGGTGCAACGTCTTGGCATCCCGTCCCGTCAGTTCTCCGATGCGTTTGGCGGCACGCCCCGTGGGGGCGGCCACCGCCACCTCCTGTCCCATTTGTTCAAGCAGGGTAATAATGGCCTTGAGCACCGTTGTTTTACCCGTACCAGGTCCACCCGTTAAGATAAGCGAGCCGCGGGAGATCACATGGCGTATCGCCTGCCGCTGTTTTTTCTCGTAGGTGATACCGTATCGATTTTCCAATTTATCAATACGATCGTCCACCCCACCGTCGGTTTCTTGCGGGAAGGAGGACATCAATCGCATACGGGCGGCAATGTACCGTTCCGCACGATGATAGTGGGGTAAAAACAAAAACCGTGCGTCATCAAAATATTCCTCTTTCAATTCGCCGTGCAACACAAGGTCTTCCGCCGCATCGCGCACCAATTCCTCCGCTACGCCGAGCAGCCCCGCCGTCACGGCAACCGATTTATCAAACGGCAGACAGGTGTGACCGTTGCCGCTGTTGTGACGCAACACATACAGCACCCCCGCCTCCACACGGCGGGAATCCTCCGCCGCGATATCCATGCGGGCGGCGATTTCGTTCACCCGTTCAAATCCGATAAACAACGTGTGGTCACACAAGTTATACGGATTTTCACGAATCTTATCCACCGTGGCGGAACCCCATTTTTTGTAACAGCGCATCGCTTCGTTTGCGGTGAGACCGTAGGAGGAAAATGCCAAAATCACTTCCCGCAAGCCGAACTGTGCCGCAAACTCTTTGCCGATGGCGGCGGCACGGGTGGCGGTGATGCCGCGAATCTCTTTAAGGCGCATCGGTTCCTGCTCCAAAATGCGCACCGTGTCCTCGCCGAATTTCTTCACAATGGCGGCGGCGGTGGCCACACCAACCCCCTTGATGACACCCGAGGACAAATAGCGAAGCACCCCGTCCGCATCCTGCGGCAGGGAGTGCTCGTAGCGATCTGCGCGAAACTGCACGCCGAACGAAGGATGATCCACCCATTCGCCCTGCAGTTTCACCGTTTCACCGGTCTGTACGTCCGGCATAACGCCAACCACTTTATGTAAACCGCCGACCGCGCTGACATCCAACACCGTCCAACCGTTCTGACCGTTGCGGAACACCACACGTTCCACGGTCCCTTCCATTACACGTTCGTTTTGTTCGCTCATATCCCCACCGTAAAGAACATATATTCGTTTTTATTATACCACATTTTTTCGGCTTGTAAACGAGTTTTTGCGGATTTTTAAAAAAATCGCTCACAAAAGGTCGAAGCAGTCACACATTCCACCCCGCACAGCGTTTCAGCCGCCGCCTCCATTACCGCACGGGTGTCTTCGTCCGCACCCGCATCCACCGCCACAACGGGCAGGTGCTTACGGCGGTTTGCCGCGGCACAACGCAAGGTGAATTCGGCGTCCTCGCAATGTCCACGAAACACAAGCACCACCATTCCCCGATCGGGCGGCAGACGAAGCAGGTGCTCACACAAGCGGTGCAACCCTTCTATGCATCCGTATAACGCGAGCAACAACGCAACCACCATTCCCAAAACATCCCACATACCCGACGCTCCTCTCCCGCGGCGATCCCTCCTCGCCCGCCCTCGCCACGTATTCTATACTATGCCGGGGGCTGAGATGGGTGAAAAAAGAAAACCGCTTGTCTTTGGGGTGAACGCCCCTGACAAACGGTTTTCAAAATCACAGATTGGCTTCCAATGCGGCGGAAAGATCTTCAAACGGACGCACACCGATCCATTCTTTCACTACCTCGCCGTTTTTAAACAACAACAACGCGGGTATGCTTTGTATGCCGTATTGCGCGGCGGCGGCCGGTTCTTCATCCACGTTGATCTTTGCCACCGTCAGGCGACCGTCAAACGCCGCGGCCACCCGTTCCAGAATGGGCGCCATCATTTTGCACGGCATGCACCAATCGGCGTAAAAATCCATCAACACGGCTCCGCCCGCTTGCACAGCCTCACTCATTTCGACCGCTGTAAACACTTTTACATCCATAAATATTCTCCTTTTACATTAAATTTTGTTCCGTAACCGATTTCACCACGTGTTCCACCGAGCCAAACAAACTTCCGTTGAACACCAACACGATATACACCACGGCCACCGCCACCGCCGCCGACACGGCAACCGTGCGCTGTGCTTTTGTGAGCCGTGAAGCCGCCGCCAACACCCACGTGCGCACGGCAAAGGGCAACGGCATAGTGCTGCAAATCCCGATATTCAAGTTGATCGCCGCGTTGGCCGTATCATCGAAATTCTCCTCCATCATCCCGCCGAAGCGCAAGATAATGATGACAGAAAGCACCAACAGCACCAATCCGATCGCCAGCAAAAACCACGTATCTGCCCGATGCGCTTTGTGGCGGCGGGTGAATCCGATGAAAGAATACACCCCCGTGCCAAGCACACAACACGCCACACAAAACAGCCGCACACACGAGCCAAGATAGGAGGACACGATATCCTGCGAAACACGAAGCGGAGCGACGATCCACACCGCCACCGCCATGAAAAGAAGGGAGATGACAGCCCAGAAAAGAGATTTGCCGCTTTTTGTCACCTTCACGGGGTTTCCTCCCCTGCGGGAAGGGCGATGCGTTCCACTTCCACTTTTTCAAGCAGCTCGAAGGCCAGGTCACGCGTGGCCAAGGCGGTGCCGTCCTGCATCACGCAGGCACCGCCGCAAGCAGACGCCAAACGCACGCATTCTTCCACCCCGTATTCCTTTACCAAACCGATCAAAAAGCCTGCCAAAGCGCTGTCCCCCGCACCCACGGTGGATTTTGCTTCCACCGACGGAGCAGTAGCTTTCACGACACAGCGATCGTTGACACACACAAGACCTTTGGCTCCGCGGGAAACCAACACGTTTTCCACTCCTGCACGTTGCAGTTCGCGCGCGGCGCGGATAACCGCTTCGTCCGATTCGTTTTCCACCGGAAGAATGCGGCGCAATTCGTGAATATTCGGTTTGATCAACCACGGCGACACGCGGCGGTAATCTTCGAGCGTGAGCAGGTCGCTGTCTACCACCACACGGCCGCCCGCTTGCTTCACCGCCATCATCAATTCCACATAATCGCTGACCGCCACGTTTTCGGGCAGACTGCCACCGAAGGTGACAATGTCCCCTTCCTTCATACGGGTTTGGATCAGCGCCATCAACGCGCTGATCATCATCACCGACAAAAACGGTCCTTTGCGGTTCACCTTCATGGTGTGTTCACCGCTTCGCAGGGTAAGATTTTCACGCACAGCTCCTTGCACTTTGAGCAGTTCGTAATGAATACTCTCCTTTTCCAAGTATCCCGCAAACTCGGCGCTGTTATCCTCGCCAACCACCGAAAGGCACAAATTCGGCAATCCAAACGTCTGCACCACGCGGGACACGTTAATGCCCTTACCGCCCGCTTCGCGCGCTTCTTCCAGCACACGGTTGGTGGCATCGAAATCCATGCCGTCAGTCCAGAGTGTCACGTCAACGGACGGGTTCATGGTTACGCTGATGATGTTGCAACGCATTTTGTTCACCTCACACACGATGCCATTTGGCAC
Source organism: Acutalibacteraceae bacterium (assembly GCA_045533175.1). Taxonomy (GTDB): domain Bacteria; phylum Bacillota; class Clostridia; order Oscillospirales; family Acutalibacteraceae; genus SIG588. The sequence continues at coordinate 3,081 of JAZSHJ010000036.1, read as the reverse complement.
CCTCTTTGGTATCCTCGATCACAATGCCGCGTTCTTTCAAAAGGTCGCGGATACGGTCGGATTCCGCCCAATCTTTCGCGGCACGCGCCGCGGTGCGCTGTGCCACCAACGCTTCGATTTCGGCATCTTCGGGCGAAGCTTCGCCCACCGCGGCTTCTTCCGCCAATCCCAGCGACAGCACTTCATCAAATTCCGCGATCAGCGCGCGTTTTTCGGTGGCGTTCAGCGGGGCTTTCAGCACGTCGTACAATGCGGTGACCGCAAGCGACGTGTTCAGATCGTTGTCCATCGCTTCACGGAACGCGGCACGGTATTTTTCCACACCGTCACCCACCGTTTCATCCGCGGCGGGAGTGAGTGCCGCCACCTTCTTTTTCAACTGTGCATACGCTTTGGCGGCGTTATCCATACCTTCCCACGAGAAGGTGAGCGATTTGCGATAATGCGACTGCAGACAGAAGAAACGATAGGCCAGCGGATCGTACCCTTTCTCTTCCAACAGCGAAACGGTAAGAAACTCGCCCTTTGATTTGCTCATTTTGCCGCCCGCGGTGTTCAGGTGCAACACGTGGAACCAATAACGGCACCACGGGTGTCCCAAATACGCTTCGCTCTGCGCGATCTCGTTGGTGTGGTGCGGGAAGATGTTGTCCACGCCGCCGCAATGCAGATCCAGATACTCGCCGAGATATTTGATGGCGATGCCCGAGCACTCGATGTGCCAGCCGGGGTAACCGACACCCCACGGGCTGTCCCATTTCAATTCCTGATCGTCAAATTTGGATTTGGTGAACCACAGCACAAAGTCTGCCTTATTACGCTTGTTGCTGTCCTCTTCCACACCCTCGCGCACACCCACCGCCAGATCTTCGCTGTCGTGCTTGTTAAAGACGTAATATTCGTTCGGACAGGAGGTATCGAAATAGATGTTACCGCCCGCTTCATAGGCCACGCCTTTTTCCAACAGCGTTTCCACCAGGTGGATAAACTCCGCAATGCATCCCGTGGCAGGTTGCACCGTGTTGGGGCGGCGGATATGCAACTTTTCGCAATCGGCAAAGAACGCGTCGGTATAAAACTGTGCGATCTCCATCACCGTCTTTTTCTCACGGCGCGCACCTTTGAGCATCTTATCCTCGCCGGTGTCCGCATCGCTGGACAGATGCCCCACGTCGGTAATGTTCATCACGCGGTTGACATCATACCCGCTGTACCGCAGATACTTTTCCAGCACGTCCTCCATCATGTAGGTGCGCAGGTTGCCGATGTGGGCGTAATGGTACACGGTGGGGCCGCAAGTGTACATTTTCACCTTGCCTTCTTCGTGGGGGATAAATTCTTCTTTGGTGCGGGTTAACGTGTTGTACAATTTCATGGTGTTATTCCTCTTTCTCGTTCAATTGCTTTTCCAGTCGGTCAATGCGGCCGGCGATACGGCATAGTTCCTGCGACACGGGATCGGGAACGTGGATCTGATCCAGATCCGGCACTTTCAACCCGTTGCGTCGCGCCACACGGGCGGGCACCCCCACCGCGGTGCAGTTGTCGGGGATATCCATCAGCACCACCGCACCCGCGGCGATACGCACGTTGTTGCCGATTTTGATGGGGCCAAGCACCTTTGCTCCCGCACCCACCATCACGTTGTTGCCGAGGGTGGGGTGTCGCTTGCCGCGATCCTTACCCGTACCGCCCAAGGTCACTCCTTGATAGATGGTGCAATCGTCTCCGATTTCGGTGGTTTCACCGATCACCACGCCCGTGCCGTGATCGATAAACAAACGGCGACCGATGGTGGCGCCGGGGTGAATTTCAATGCCGGTGCGTTTCACACAACGCTGGGATACCCAACGTGCCAAAAAGCGGTGTCCGTGACGGAGCAACCAATTGGCGCGGCGATGCGCCCGCACCGCTTTGAAGCTGTTATATAACAGCGCCACTTCCAATGTGGAGCCTGCGGCGGGATCGCGTTCGCGAATCGCCGCCACATCTTCCCTGAAACGTTCAAACATACAATGCCTCCTAAAAAACAAAACGCCCCCGCCGTGCCGTTTGGCACAACGGAGGCGCACGAATGTACGCGGTTCCACTCCCGATTTCACTCAAAGCCCCGCTAACGGTGGGCCGCCGCGACCGCCTACTGCCGATAAGGGTTCAGCCGCCGTGCTCACGGGTGCATTTCGCCGCAGTTACTCAAAAAGCGCTTACAGCCGACGGCGCTTTCTCTCTGGTAAGTAACGGTGCGGGTACTTCTCCCGATCATCGCATATATGCATGTATACTACTATAGTATACCGAAAAATCCGAAAATGTCCAGCAAATTTTGAAAATTATTTTTCACCTTGGAAGAAACGGCGGTTCGCCCACACATATTCCACGCCCGACAGTACTGTCAGCACCGCCGACACCCACACCAGCACTTCGCCCACGATCAGCGGAACGGAATACACGGCAGCAGGCAACGCAAAGGCGGACAAAATGCCCTGCTGCCACGTGGAAAATTCCAACGCCGCTACCGACACCAAAATGGCCACGAACTGCATTACCGTTTTGAGTTTGCCCCAATAATTCGCAGCAATCACGGTGCCGTCGGTCGCGGCCATCAGGCGCACCGACGTCACGGCAAATTCGCGCGTGAGGATAAGAAGCAACGCCCACGGGCTCATTTTGCCGATGGCACACAATCCGATAAATGCGGCGGTGGTGAGCATCTTATCCGCAATGGGATCCAAAAATTTGCCCAAATTGGTGATAAGGTTGCGAGCACGAGCGATCTTGCCGTCGAACATATCCGTCAGCGCGGCGGCACCGAACACCAACCCCGACACGAGATAGTGAAACGGGAAATTCCACAAAAAGCACAGCATAAACAACGGCACCATCACGATACGCGCCATGGTCAGTCGATTCGGTAAATTCATCACACCATCTCCCCCATCAGATCCCAATCCATCGTATCGGTGATGCGCACCGATACAAAATCACCCGGGCGCGGGCGGCGACCGTCGGTTGCGGTGAAAAACACCTTTCCGTCAATATCGGGCGCATCCGCGGCGCTGCGGCCAAACCAACACTCGGCGT
>JAZSHJ010000122.1:0-6780 GCA_045533175.1 Acutalibacteraceae bacterium | reverse complement strand
TGGGCGATCGGTACCGGTCGCACCGCGACGGCCGAACAGGCGAACGAAGTGTGCGCCATGATCCGCCGCACGGTGGCCGGTCTGTATGACCGGGCTGTGGCGGATGCCGTGACGGTGCAGTACGGTGGTTCGATGAACGCGGGCAATGCGGTGGAACTGCTTGCTTGCTCCGATGTGGACGGCGGTTTGATCGGTGGTGCGTCGCTGAAAGCGGCGGACTTCTCCGTGATCGTCGCTGCGGCGAAATAAGGAATTGTACGTTTCTCAAAACCCACCGCCCGAACGGTGGGTTTTGGTTTCAAGAAAGGACGGAAAAGAATGAAAAAACCGCTTACCCTCGTGATCATGGATGGCTTCGGCATCAACGATGCGACCTACGGTAACGCCATCAAGGCGGCGAATACGCCGCGTCTGAATGCGCTGTTTGCTGAAAATCCCACCACCACCATCGGCGCTTCGGGTTTGGATGTCGGTCTGCCGGATGGGCAGATGGGCAACAGCGAAGTGGGACACACCAACATCGGCGCGGGCCGTGTGGTGTACCAGATGCTGGTGAAGATCTCCAAATCCATCACCGACGGTGATTTCTTCCAAAACCCCGCCCTGCTCGGTGCGGTGGAAAACTGCAAAAAGAACGGCACGGCACTTCACTTAATGGGTTTGCTGTCGGACGGCGGCGTGCACAGCCACAACGAGCATCTTTACGGTCTGCTTGAGTTGGCAAAGCGCCACGGCCTCGAAAAGGTATACGTTCACGCATTGATGGACGGCCGCGACGTGCCGCCCTCTTCCGGTGTGGACTTTATGCAGGCGCTGTGCGATAAGATGGCGGAAATCGGCGTGGGTAAAGTGGCCACCGTTTGCGGCCGTTACTATGCGATGGATCGTGACTTTGCGTGGGATCGCGTGGTAAAGGCGTATGCCGCGATGGTGTACGGCGAAGGCAACGAAGCCGCCTGCCCCGTGGAAGCGATGAAAGCATCCTACGAAGCGGGTGTTACCGACGAATTTGTGGTGCCTACCGTCATCGATAAAGACGGTACCATCGGTGAAAATGACAGCGTGGTGTTCTTCAACTTCCGTCCCGACCGTGCGCGTCAGATCACCCGCGCGTTTGTGGATGAAGCGTTCGACGGGTTTGAACGCCGCCGTGGCATGTTCCCGCTGAACTTCGTGTGCATGACGCAGTACGATGCCACCATGCCGAACGTGTCGGTCGCGTTCCCCCCGCAGGAACTCACCATGACGATGGGCGAAGTGTTGAGCCGTAACGGTCTCACACAGTTGCGCATTGCGGAAACGCAGAAATATGCGCACGTCACCTTCTTCTTCAACGGCGGTGAAGAGCGCGTGTTTGAAGGGGAGGATCGCGTGCTGATCCAGTCGCCCGACGTGCCCACCTTCGATCTGCAACCCGAAATGAGTGCGTATCCCGTGTGCGAAGAAGCGGTGAAGCGCATTGAATCGGGCAAATACGACGTTATCATCCTGAACTACGCAAACTGCGATATGGTCGGCCACACGGGAGTGTTCGATGCAGCGGTCGCGGCGGTGCAGGCGGTGGACGAATGCGTCGGCCGCGTGATCGATGCCACTTTGAAGATGGGCGGCAGCGCCATCATCACGGCGGATCACGGCAATGCGGATAAGATGTACGAGCCGGACGGCAGCCCGTTCACGGCGCACACCACCTTCCCGGTGCCGTTCTGTGTGGTGGGATACCCTTGCACCCTGCGTCAGACGCACGGCCGTCTGGCGGACATCGCGCCCACCATGCTCACCATGCTGGGTGTGGAACAGCCGGCGGACATGGATGGCGAAACCATGATCGAAAAGAGCCTGTAATTTGACTGTAAAACGAGGCAAACCCTTGTATAGTGGGGGTTGCCTCGTTTTTCTACACTATATATATGAAAAATAGAGGGAGAATGTATTGACATTTCGGGGAGAATTTGGCAAAATAGAATTGCAAATTTTTACCCAATACGGGAGGAAACAGGTATGAACAAACAGCAAAACAAAGTGTTTTGTGTGATTTCACACACCCATTGGGACCGGGAATGGTATATGCCGCTTGAGCAGTTCCGCCACCGCCTGGTGGATCTGATGGATCGCCTTTTGGATACCTTGGCGGCACAGCCGTCGTATATCTTCCACTTAGATGCTCAAACGGTGGTGTTGGAAGATTATCTTGCGGTGCGTCCCGAAAAGCGGGAGCAGTTGCGGCAGTTCATCTCTCGCCGCCGATTGATGATCGGGCCGTTCTATCTGCAAAACGATTTCTATCTCACCAGTGGTGAGAGTACGGTGCGCAATATTTTGGAAGGACAGAAGTTGTGTCGCGAATTCGGCGGTTCGGCCAAAGCGGGTTACGCGGCGGACCAGTTCGGTAACGCCTCGCAGTTGCCGCAGATCCTGCGCGATTTCGGGTTTGATAACTTCGTGTTCGGCCGTGGCTTCTCGCAATGCGATACCGCCGCCGACGGCACCGTCACCCCCAAAAAGACGCCCACCGAGTTTATCTGGAAAGGTCCCGACGGCTCGGAAGTGCTGGCGATTCACATGCGCCATTGGTACAACAACGCGCAACGTTTTTCGGAGGATATTGATAAAGCCACGCGTTTCCTGCGTGCCATGACCGCACCGTACGATGACGAGCTTACCGCGACGCCGTATCTTTTGTTGATGAACGGTGTGGACCACTTGGAAGCGCAAAGCGAGATTCGCGATATCATCAACGAAGTGCAGAAGAACCTGAACGAGGGCGAATACTTCGTGCAGTATAATCTGGACGATTATATCGACGCTGTGAAGCAGTATGTGGAGGATAACCACGTCGAACTGCAGACGGTGGAAGGCGAGATGCGCGTGGATGCGGGCCTCACCACCCTGCAGGGCACGCTGTCTTCCCGCGCCTACTTAAAGACGGCGAACGTGCGGGCACAGGCAATGCTCGAAAACCGCTTGGAGCCGCTGTACGCCATGATGGAACGCTACGGCATGAAGGGTGTGTACCCGCATGACCGTTTGGTGTATACATGGAAGAACATCATTCGCAACCATCCGCACGACTCCATCTGCGGTTGCAGTACCGATGCGGTGCACCGCCACATGGAAAACCGCTATGCCGAGATCTTTGAGTTTGCGGAAGAGCAACTTCGCCGCGGTATGCTCACGGCGGCGGAACACACGGCCATGGCGCGCGGCGCGGGTGAGCGTGATTACATCATCACGGTGGCCAACACGCTGGCAACGCCGCTTCGCGGTGCCGTGGAAGTGCAGCTCAAGATGCTGTGCAACGACGATATGGAAAACTTCCGCATTGTGGATGGCGACGGCCGTGACGTGGAGTTTGCGGTAGTGTCCAAAGTGCGCCGCAACACCGCGGTGTACAGCGCCATCAACCTGCCCGGTTGGCTGGAAGTGTTTGATTACACCATTCAGCTGGATGCGGGTGATGTGGCTCCGTTTGCATTCAAATCCTTCTTGGTTACGGCAGGGAAGAACACCCCCGCTGTGGTGGAGTTTGATAAGAACCTGCCCACCGTGATCGAAAACGATCTGCTCACCGTATCGGTTTCGGCCGACGGCCGTGTAGATATCACCGATCGTAAAAGCGGCCGCACCGTGAAGGATTGCCTGCGTGCAGAAGACCGTGAAGACTTCGGTGATTCGTATATGTTCGTGCCGAAGGGACACGCACCGCTGTATTCGGACGATTGGGCCAAAACGGTTACGCTTACCGAACGCACCGCCTTGAAACAGTCGGTGAAGATCGAATACACCATGGATCTGCCGTTGTATTACGACGGTGCGGCCAACGTGCGTTCCGCCGAAACGGCGACCTCCAAGCTCGCGCTGGAGTTGACGCTGTATCGCGGTCGTCCGTTTGTAGAGATCGAGTATACGCTGGATAACGCGTCCCGCGACCACCACCTGGCGTTGTGTGTGGATACCGACATTGCGCCGGTGGAATCCTATGCCGACAGCGCGTTTGACGTGGTGCGCCGCACGGGGGATATGCATTACTACACCACCCCCATCAAGATCGATCCGAACGCCTCCTTTGCGGCGTTGCAGGAAAACGGTCGCGGTGTTGCGGTGTTCACCGAGGGTACGCATGAGTATATGCATCCCGAAGATCAGTTGAACCGCTTGTCTTTTGGTTTGGTGCGCGCCACCGGCGGCATCACTCATGGCGGTGTGGAACTGTGGAACACCCCCGAAAACCAATGTTTGCGCACCATGAGTGGCCGTTTGGCAATCGCCCTCTTTGAAGGGGATATCGTATCGGCGAATGTTCCCGCCATGGCGCTGGCGTTCCGTGCACCGTTGCTCGGTTGCGGCACGTCGTGCGACAGTCGCAAGTTTGCGGGCGGTCGTCCCTGCGTGCAGGATACCACCCTCACCGAGTTCTTCTATTTCCCCGATACTCATCCCGATGTGGCGATTGCGGATAACACCTCCGCTATCGAAGTGACGGGCAAAGGCGTGGCGTTTTCGGCGTTCAAACTGTGCGAGGACGAAAGCGGTTTGATCCTGCGTCTGTTTAACTATACCGAAGAGGAACGCACCATTACCGTCAAAGCGGCGGGTGACATTTTCCGCACCCGTATGGACGAGATCGCGCGTATCTTCCTCGGCAAGGATGAGGTAACGCTCACTCTGCGCGGCAAAGAGATCTTGACACTTTGCCTGCAATAAGGCAAACCCAAAAAAGCCGAGGCATTGCCTCCGCTTTTTGTCTGTAATGAAATGTATAAGGGGAAGGTCAAAACGACCTTCCCCTTAATATTGCAACAAAAATCAACTGAAACAGCGCTTCGGCAAACTTTTAATGCCTTGCCGCGAGGCGGATGTTCACCATTTCATTTTTGACTGTTCGAGTGGATTGGAATTGGCTTATTCTTTGTTTAACACTTTCTTCTGCCAAGACATTGTACCGCACTTTGGGCAACGCATATATCTTGTTCTGTTTATGTGCATAGCCCAGAATACACCGCCGTATGGGGGAATATGTCTGTGTCCGCACTTTTGGCATTCATAGTAGCCTGCTTTTTGCTCGATTTTTAATGCAAACGGAGTTGCAATCAAAAGAGGGAGCAGGCAAAGACCAACGAGCAATCCGCCCTTCCATTCCTCCATCGGCACAATACTCGCAATCACCACCGCAGCGATAAGCGGCAAGACAGCGATTATGCCCAGGACGATTTCTAATTTGAGCAATCTCTTGTCAGCTTCTTCTTTTTGCTTAACCATTTCAAGCAAGTTGTTTTCTAATTCTTTGTTGTAATTATCCATGGTAACTACCTCCCCGCTTAATAAATCATTTACGGTAATTTTGAGAGCATCACACAGTTCAAGCATAATGGAAGAGTCGGGCATTGCTTTTCCCGTTTCCCATTTTGATACTGCTCTATCGGTGATGTTCAGTTTTTCTGCCAACTGCATTTGCGTTAGGTTTTGCTTTTTCCTGCACTCGGCGATAAACTTTCCGATTTTCACTTGGTCCATAAATTGCCTCCTTTCGCTTTTAGTATAGGCCATTAAGGGAACAAAGAACATGAACCGATGGTTGAGTGGGGAGAAATCAACCATCGGTAGGGTGAAAATTGACCGTCAAAAAAGAATTTATTGAATGCATTATACCACAAATATGTGGGATTTTCAATATGTTTTGGAGTGTGTAACATACACACCGTCACCGATTTACACCCAAAAGAAAAGGACACCCACCAAAGCGGCAGATGTCCTAAAAACCCTTATTTTATGCGGGATTTTGCTTATTTGAAGTATCTGTTGAGAAGTCCCTCGAATGCCTTGCCGTGACGAGCTTCGTCCTTTGCCATTTCGTGCACCGTGTCGTGGATAGCGTCCAGGCCCAGTTCTTTCGCACGGCGGGCAATCTTCATCTTGCCTTCAGTCGCGCCGCATTCGGCATCCACGCGCATCTGCAGGTTCTTCTTGGTGCTGTCTGTCAGCACTTCGCCCAGCAGTTCGGCAAACTTCGCGGCATGTTCCGCTTCTTCGTAAGCCGCCTTTTCCCAGTACAGGCCGATTTCGGGATAGCCTTCACGGTGTGCCACACGCGCCATTGCGAGATACATCCCCACTTCGCTGCATTCGCCCGCGAAGTTCTCGCGCAGGCCCGCAATGATCTCTTCATCCACGCCCTGAGCTACGCCCACGCGATGCTCGTCGGCCCAGACGCGTTCGCCGCCGACTTCGTCAAATTTCGCCGCCGGAGCGCCGCAGATGGGGCACTTATCGGGAGCCGCATCTCCTTCGTGAGTGAATCCGCAGATGGTGCATACATACTTTGCCATGATAATGTCCTCCTAAAAATGTTTTTAAAATTATTTGTTGGTTGAACACGCGGGACACCGCCCGCAAAATAAAACGTTGTTACTTTCTGCCTTGAAGGCAGGGGGGCACAGGGCGGCAATCTGCACTTCCTCAATCGGAAGGTCGAACACTTCACCGCACGCCCGACAGTAGAAATGCCCGTGGGCATCCACATCGGCATCAAACCGATATTCTCCCTCTGCCATATCGGCGGGCAATCCGCGAATCACACCAACTTCTTGCATGTTGTGTAACGCGTTGTACACCGTGGTGCGGGACAATGACGGATGCTTGGGGGAAAGGTCACGGTAGATCGTGTCGGCCGTGGGATGTGTGCGATGTTCCAAAAGATAGCGGAAGATCAACAACCGCTGTTGTGTGGGGCGAAGCCCACACGCCTGCAAACGTTCAGCCAATGTTCGTTCGCTCATTGGT
>JAZSHJ010000015.1:0-26096 GCA_045533175.1 Acutalibacteraceae bacterium | reverse complement strand
CTCAAAGTTCTCCTGCAGCTTCTCCACGCCGAAGGACACTTTGCCGATCGGGCAGTGGATGATGTTGGTCTTGTCCAGGCGGCACTCGGTCTTACCGGCTTACGCTTCGGTCACAGCCTTCGCGACGTCGGGGGTCACGGTGCCGGCCTTCGGGTTGGGCATCAAGCCACGGGGACCGAGCACCTTACCGAGACGACCGACGAGACCCATCATGTCGGGGCTCGCGATGACCACATCGAAATCCATCCAACCGCCGTTGATCTTGGCGATCATTTCCTCATCACCGATGTATTCCGCACCGGCTTCCTGCGCCGCCTGCACCTTGTCGCCCTTGGCGAACACGAGCACGCGCACCGACTTACCGGTACCGTTCGGCAGCACGACCGCGCCGCGCACCTGCTGCTCCGCGCGACGGCCGTCAACGCCGAGCTTCACGTGCACTTCGACAGTCTCATCGAACTTGGCTTTGCCGGTCTTCACGACCAGATCCAACGCCTCGTTCACTTCATATTGGTTGCCACGGTCGATCAGCTTCGCGCTGTCGACATATTTCTTACCATGTTTCATTACGGTTCAATCCTCCCTGTTTGTTATCGCGCGGAAATCACCCGCGATACGGTGGTAATCGGAACGTCAGAGGGTTTCCTCCCACCCGTTCGGGTTATCAGCAGAAATTACTCCTCGACCTCAATGCCCATGCTGCGCGCCGTGCCGGCGACCATGCTCATAGCCGACTCGATGTTGGCCGCGTTCAGATCGGGCATCTTGGTGGTGGCGATCTGCTTTACCTGCTCTTTCGTGAGCTTAGCAACCTTCGTCTTGTTCGGAACACCCGACGCCTTGTCGATGCCGCAAGCCTTCTTGATGAGAACCGCAGCCGGGGGCGTCTTGGTGATGAACGTGAACGACTTATCCGCATACACGGTAATCACCACAGGGATGATCAAGCCAACGTCGTTCTTCGTACGCTCGTTGAATTCCTTCGTAAAGGCCATGATGTTCACACCATGCTGACCGAGAGCCGGACCAACAGGGGGTGCCGGCGTAGCCTTACCCGCCGGGATCTGCAATTTGATGTAACCGGTAATCTTTTGAGCCATTTTACATTGCACCTCCAAAAATCGTGGTAACTGGCGGCACCGCCCACCGGGCGACACCTCCCACAGCCGGAATCGCGTCCGGCGCAGAGTAAAAGCGGATGTTCCGCTTATACACGAATGTGTTGCGGCAAAGCGTTAATCCATGCGCTCTGCCTGGTTGAGTTCGAGTTCCACCGATGTTTCGCGTCCGAACATCGAAATGGTGACCTGAACTTTGCGTTTTTCGCGGTCGATCGCGTCCACCGTACCGGAGAAGTTCTCCAGCGGGCCTTCCACGATACGCACCGTGTCGCCGACCTGATAGTCGATCTCTACCTCGTAGCGTTCCACACCGAGCGCCGCTACCTCTTGTTCGGTAAGCGGAACGGGTTTTCCGTTCGGGCCGACAAAGCCCGTGCAACCGCGGGTGTTGCGCACCACATACCAGGACTCGTCGGTCATAACCATCTTCACGAGCACGTACCCGGGGAAGATCTTGCGTTCCACCTCGCGGGTTTTGCCGTCTTTGGTTTCGCTGACGAGTTCGGTCGGCACGCGGATCTCGTGGATCCAATCCTGCAGTTTGCGGTTCTCTACGATCGTTTCGAGATTGGTTGCCACCTTGTTTTCGTAACCGGAAAAGGTGTGCACCACATACCATTTTGCCTGTTCAGCCATGGGGTACCTTCCTTCCGCTTATACGCTTACTTCTTCAGCTGCAAAAACAAGTCAACCAAGCCGGACAGACCGAGATCCACCAAAATGATGAACGCCGCCACCAACGCACACATAATGAGCGTGATGCCCGTGTTCTTCACAACCGTCTTGAACGTCGGCCAGGTGATCTTTTTGTACTCGCCCTTCGCATCGCGCCAGAACTTGACAGCACCGGCACCGACTTTCTCCTGTTCACCGGTACGGCGCACCTTGGCGCGACCGATAGAGAACACGATCAAACCGACGATGACCAGCAACAGGCCCACCACAAACACGACTTTACGCGTGGTGAGGTAGATCGGGTTCACAAGGTGGGAAAAATACTTCCAACCGAAGAACTCCAACTTATCCACAATGCCCTGTGCCGAGACGAGAAGAGACATGATCGCGGCGACACCGCCGACGAACCACATAACAAATCCCCAAAAAATCATGGTTTGTTTCCTCCAGTCGTCGTGTATTACTTCGTTTCGCGATGCACCGTGTGCTTACGGCAGAAACGGCAATACTTGTTCATCTCCAAGCGGTCGGGGTCATTCTTCTTGTTCTTCATGGTGTTGTAGTTGCGTTGCTTGCACTCGGTGCAAGCCAAAGTGATCTTTACTCGCATTACGGCATCTCCATTCTTAATAGATTATTTAGCCTCCCTCGCAAAAGGGGTTGCGCCCGCAAAAAGGGCACAAAAAATAAACCCCCATTTGAGGTAAGGCTTAGTATACCACAGATTATTTGGTTCGTCAAGTGTTTTTTTACATTTTTTTGCAGGTTTCGGAAAAGCACTTGCGCGGCGAAAAAATCTGTGGTATACTATGCACTTGACAAATTATTCCTTTTATATATGGGAAGGAGGCGGGCACCGTGAATGTGCGCATACACATTGTGGGCACGCAGGCGTTTGACGGACAGAGCGATACCGTCACGCTGGATGCGAACGGCACGTTTTCACAGCAAGGGGATGACCTGTACCTGCGCTATACCGAACGCGACGAAGACGGCGCCGCCACCGACGTGACCGTTACCGCCGCCGCGGATGAAGTGACGGTGAGGCGGCAAGGTGCTTTCTCCTCTCTGCTTCGGATGCGGCCGAGAACGCGGTGCCGCAGCGAATACGGCACACCCTACGGTACGTTTGAGGTGACCACCCTCACCCACACCGTCCGCCGACGAGCCGACGAGCACGGCGGTGAGCTCTTTCTCGCCTATACCCTCACCTTGGGCGGGCAAACTATGGAAAACACGTTGCATATTACGATAGAAAGGACCAACCTCTCATGAAAACCATCCTCACTCATTTGACCGAAACCGTCGCCGCCGCATTTACCAAGGCGGGATACGATGCCGCGCTCGGCACCGTTACGGTGTCCGACCGCGCCGATTTGTGCCAATTCCAATGTAACGGCGCGCTGGCCGGTGCAAAACTGCATCACAAAGCGCCCCGCGCCATTGCGGAAGACGTGGCCGCCCTGTTGCGGGAAGATCCGCAGTTTTATCAGGTGGATATCGCGGGCCCGGGGTTTATCAACCTGTCGCTGACCGACGAAGCCCTGCTTTCGGCGGTTGCCGCGTTGGCGGCGGACGTGCATCTGGGCGTGCCGCAGACCGAATCCCCCGAAACCGTGGTGATCGACTACGGCGGGCCGAACGTGGCAAAGCCGCTTCACATCGGCCATCTGCGCTCCGCCATCATCGGCGAAGCACTCAAACGTCTCACCCGCGTGTGCGGTCACAAGGCAATCGGCGACGTGCATCTGGGCGACTGGGGCACGCCGATGGGATTGGTGATCGAAGAGTTGCACGACCGTCATCCCGATTGGGCATGCTTCGGCGACAACTTTGACCCCGCACGTGACACCGTTCCCGCGCTGGACGCCGCTTCGCTCAACGAGATCTATCCCTTTGCCAGCGCCCGTAAAAAGACCGACGAAGAATTTCGCGATCGCGCCCATCGCGCCACCTTTGATCTGCAAAACGGTCGTCCCGGCTATATTGCGTTGTGGAAAGAGATCTTGAAGGTTTCGGTGGGCGACATCCGTGCGGCATACGAAAAACTGAATGTGGATTTTGAATACTGGTACGGCGAAAGCGATGCCGACCGTTACGTGCCCGAACTGATGGACATTCTCGCCGACCGCGCCCTGTTGCGCGAAAGTGACGGCGCCGAAGTGTTGGACGTGGCAACCGAAGCGGATACCGCGCCGATGCCGCCCATCATCATTCGCAAAACCGACGGTTCCATCACCTACGAAACCACCGATCTTGCGACCATCCTGCAACGCCAAAAAGATTTCGCGCCCAACCGCATGCTGTATCTTACCGATGCACGCCAAGGCCTGCACTTTGAGCAGGTGTTCCGCGCCGCGAAAAAAGCGGCTTTGGTGGGGGACGACGTGACGCTGGACTTCCTCGGCTTCGGCACGATGAACGGCGCGGACGGCAAGCCTTACAAAACCCGTGACGGCGGCGTGATGCAACTGAACGATCTGCTGGCCACCGCCACCGCCGCCGCATACGATAAATTGCGGGAATCCGCTTATCTGGACGAACTGGACGAGGCGGGCAAACAGGTGCTGGCACAGAAGGTAGGTATCGCCGCCGTAAAGTTCGGCGATCTCGTGAACAACCCCACCCGCGATTACGTGTTTGATCTGGACAAGTTCTTGGCGTTTGAGGGTAAGACGGGCACCTACTTGCTGTACACCGTCACCCGTATCAACTCGGTGCTGAAAAAGGCCGGGAACGTCGCGGACGATATCCGCGGCATCTATTCCGACACCGAACGCGACCTGGTGCTGAAACTTCTGCTTTCGGGCGAAGTATTCCGCCGCGCATTGGCAGAAAAAGCGCCGAGTTTCCTGTGCGACAACGCCTATCAACTCGCGTCCTTGTTCTCGAAGTTCTATCACGACAACCACGTGTTGGGCGAAGAGGACGCCGACAAGAAGCAATCTTGGCTGTGGCTGATGACATTGGTGCGCCGTATGCTTCTTTTGCATTTGGACACCCTCGCCATCGACGCGGTGGAGAATATGTAAATTAGGAATATATGTTTAAAGGGGCAATCTCGGTTGAGATTGCCCCTTTGTTGTGCCGTTGTTATCTCATGCTCAGATCCACCACATAGCGGCGGGATCTTCGGTGATGATGATGTCTTTGAGGAAAGACACCGCTTTTTCCAGCCCTTCCTGCGGGCTCATCAAGCCGTCCTCGTGCTCGATGCTGACAGCGCCTTCGTAACCGATTACCGCGAGGGTGGAGATAAGATCCTTCCACGTCTTGGTGTCGGTACCGTAGCCCACCGTGCGGAACACCCAACTACGCGCCGACAGATCGCCGTACGAGCCGGTATCCAACACGCCGTTTTGCGCCACGTTGTATTTGTCCACGCGGGTATCCTTCGCATGGAAGTGATACACCGCCCCGCGCAGAGATTTGAGCGCCACCACGGGATCCATTCCCTGCCAGATCAAGTGGCTGGGATCAAAGTTCGCACCGATCATATCCCCCACCGCTTCACGCAGACGCAACAGGGTGGCGGGGTTGTACACGCAAAAACCGGGGTGCAATTCCAGCGCGATCTTCTTCACGCCGTAGGAAGCGGCGATCTTCACCGCCTCTTTCCAATAGGGAATCAACACTTCATTCCATTGCCAATCCAAAATCTTGCCGTAGTCATCCGGCCAACTGCAGGTCACCCAGTTGGGATACTTGGAACCCTCGCTGTCGCCGGGACAACCCGAGAAGGTCACGATGGTGTCCACACCCAGTTTTTGCGCCAACTGACACGTTTGCACAAACACCGCGTGATCGGCCGCCGCGCGCTCTTTGTTGGGATGCACGGGATTGCCGTGGCAAGACAGCGCCGCGATGCTGAGCTCGTTCTTCGCGAGTGACGCTTTCAGCGCCTCCAGCGCCGCGTCGTCGCCCAACAGGACATCGGGGTTGCAATGGTTATGGTTGGTGTACCCACCGGTACCCAACTCCACGCATTGCACGCCCAAGCCGTGCAGATACTCAAACGCTTGTTCCGCCGCAATCCCTTGCAGCGGGACGGTCAATACTCCGAGTTTCATAATAATTTCCTCCTTATTTTTGCAGGATGATATCATCCAGATATGCCTTAAATGCGTTTTCACCCGCGCCATCGTACGTTACCGCCACGGCTGTGATCGTGCGACCGACAAGAACTTCGGGCAACGGGAAGGCTTGCTTGACAAAACCTGCCCCCTCTTCCGCAAACGCTCCTTTCGGTTGCAGCACAGCGGGCAGATGATCCGACAGACGCGAGCCGTCATCGAACAAAAGCTCCACACCCACGCAGTCGCCCGCCGCCGAACGCGGACTAAACTGATAGGAAAGGATGAGCCCCGCTGTGACGGGAATCTCCGTTTCGGCCAAACGATAGGTTACGTGACAACGTCCCGCGCTCATTCCGATGCCGCTGAACGCAAATGCAAACTGTCCCGTGGCGGCAACGCCCCGCATCACCGAAGCCACTTCCAGCTGCACCGCATCTTGGCAGAGAACGACCCCGTCCGCGGCACACACGTCCACCGCGCACCAACGTGCGTCGGCCGACTCGCCCCGCATTTTGGCACAGGCTTGTCGCATTTCAAATCCGTTGCGCCAATAGATCGGCCCTTCCGAATGGGGGATAGGCAAGGTATCCGTCATTTCACGTTCTCCGCGCAACGCCGCCGTAACCGCGCCGGCGAGCCGCATATAAAAGTCGGACGAGAGCCAGCGTCCATCGCACGAAAGGGTTTGGAAGTAGGCGGTGTTGTTCGGCAGATCGAATGAATCGGACGCGGCAGGCAACAGCGCCGTGCCTTCATCGTATTCGTCCAACATCGCGAAGTAGACGTTACGCACACCGGCCGCGGCATACCGTTTCGCCTGTTCCCACAAGAAGCGGCCTGCCGCCCGCGGGGTGGCGTTGGGATCGCCGCTGTTTTTAAAGTTGCTCCATGCAAAGCCCGCGTGCAAAACGGGTTGGTATTCCTGCCCGCTTTTTCGGATATACGCCAAATCGCGCGCCAAATGATCGCTCACCCACGCATCCAGCGTTTCGGGGCGGAAACGGCCGGGTGTCCACGGCGAGATCATATCCAGCGCCGCATACACCGCGGCATATTCACCCGTATCCTCCGCCCAGGAGTTGTCGGGTAAGCCGCCGATGACGAAATAGCCGCGTTCTTTCAGCCAGCAGATCAACTCCACCGCTTCGGCAGCGGGCGGATAGCGTCCCGGTTCCAACGGAGAAAGTCCCCACACGCAAATCACGGGCTTACCGTGCGCGTGTGCATAGGCGGGCGAGGATATCAGTCCCTTCCCCTCTATGTTATGCAAAACGTCCGCTTGCATACGTGCCAGCGAGGTATTCCCGCCGCGTCCGTAGCCGCTGGTGTCATACATGATATAAAACAAACGGTTGTGTGCTTCGGCCGCCTTCATCACCGCTGTGAGATGGGACGGTTCGGGTTGCGGGTGATCCGCCGTGGCATCAAAAAAGCGCTGAACACCCACGCCATCGATACCGTATTTTTCCATCCAGCGAAAATGGGTGTCGATCACCGCAGGATGCTTGGCTTCATACAGCCGCACGGGTGTGCCGTCGGGATAGGGAGAAAACGCCGTGTCACACAACGCTTCGACAGGATATTCGCGGCAATCGGGAAACATTTCGGTGCGGGTGTTGTCATCTCCCGGGGGAACGTCCCCCCTGGGCGACCAATGTGCCCAAGCGGGCGCGGTGCCAAACCACACTTGATACCCCGCGAAACTGCGGCCGATCAGATCGTTTTTCGCTGTCTGTCCGAAAGGCGTAACCGAAAACGTGTTTTTCACAACCAAAGCCTCCCCGTCAAGGTGCAGAGTATAGTTAATTTATATCACACCCTCCCCCCTTTTTCAAGCCTTTTTTGCCGTTCGTGGCGTCCTTAGCACTTCCCACAAAAAACCGCCGCCGAATTTGGCAGATAAGACAACGGGCAAAATGAAAACTTTGTGTAAAAAGAAGTTGGGGGCGGTTGCCATTTTAAAAGAAGCGTGCTATACTAATTGGTATATTATACGTTAAGGGGATTTCCGTATTATGGGACTTTTGAAAGCCTTGTTCGGCGATTACAGCAAGCGGGAGTTGAAGCGCATTCAACCGCTGTGCGATAAAGTGTTGGCGCTGGAAGAAACCTATCGCGCCATGAGCGAAGAGGAACTGCGCGGACAGACGGCGGCATTCAAAGCACGTCTGGCGGCAGGCGAGAGCACCGACGACATTCTGCCCGAAGCGTTTGCTGTCTGCCGCGAAGCGTCCACCCGCGTGTTGGGAATGACACACTTCCCCGTACAAATCATCGGCGGTATCGTCCTGCATCAAGGGCGCATTGCCGAAATGAAAACGGGGGAAGGCAAAACGCTGGTGGCCACCCTGCCCGCCTACTTAAACGCCCTTACGGGGGACGGTGTGCACATCGTTACGGTGAACGAATATCTGGCCCGCCGTGACAGCGAATGGATGGGCAAAGTGTACCGTTATCTCGGCCTCACGGTGGGATTGGTGCAACACGATATGTCGAATGAGGAACGCAAAGCCGCCTATAACGCGGATATTACCTACGGCACCAACAATGAGTTGGGCTTCGATTATCTGCGCGACAACATGGTGATCTACAAAGACCGCAAGGTGCAACGCGACCATGCGTTTGCCATCGTGGATGAAGTGGACTCTATTTTGATCGACGAAGCGCGCACCCCGCTGATCATTTCGGGGCAAGGGGATAAATCCACCGACTTGTACAACCGTGCAGACGACTTTGCCAAACGGTTGAAGGCGTTCCGTATCAAGGAAATGGACGCGAAGGAAAATCAGGACACGGTGGACGGCGACTACATCGTGGACGAAAAGGCGCGCACCGCCACCTTGACGCAAGCGGGTGTGAAGAAAGCGGAAACCCATTTCGGGGTGGAAAATCTGATGGACCCCGATAACGGCACTCTGCTTCACCACATCAACCAAGCCATCAAGGCGCGCGGCGTGATGCAACGCGACGTGGACTACGTGGTGAAGGACGATCAAGTTATCATCGTGGACGAATTTACGGGACGTTTGATGATCGGCCGCCGTTACAACGAAGGGTTGCACCAAGCTATTGAAGCGAAAGAAAACGTGAAGGTGGAACGCGAAAGCAAAACACTTGCCACCATCACGTTCCAAAACTTTTTCCGCTTGTATCGCAAACTGTCGGGCATGACCGGTACAGCCATGACCGAAGAAACCGAATTTCAGCAGATCTATCATCTGGACGTGATCTCCATCCCCACCAACCGCCCCATGATCCGCGAAGATCTGGGCGATCAGGTGTATAAAACCGAACAGGCGAAGTTCCGTGCCGTGATCCGCGAAATCGAAGCGCGCCACGCCAACCGACAGCCGGTGCTGGTGGGTACGGTGTCGATCGAAAAATCCGAACTGCTTTCCAAAATGCTGAAAGCGCGCGGCATTGCGCATGAAGTGCTCAACGCAAAGCAGCACGAACGGGAAGCGGAGATCGTGGCACAGGCGGGCAAGATCGGTGCGGTCACCATTGCCACCAACATGGCGGGCCGCGGAACGGACATCATGCTCGGCGGCAACGCGGAGTATCTGGCGAAATCCGAAATGCGGCGTATGGGCACCCCCGAAGAATTGATCGTAGAATCCACCGGTTACGGCGAAACGGACAACGAGGAGATTCTGGACGCCCGCCGTTTGTATGCCGAACTGGAAACCAAGTACAAAGCCGCTATCCAACCCGAAGCGGATGCCGTGCGTGCGGCGGGCGGTTTGTGCATTCTGGGCACCGAACGGCACGAATCCCGCCGTATCGACAATCAGTTGCGCGGCCGTGCGGGGCGCCAAGGCGATCCCGGTTGCTCCCGCTTCTTCCTTTCGTTGGAGGACGACTTGATGCGTTTGTTTGCGGGCGATCGCATCACCGCGTTGATGGACGTATTGCGGGTGGACGAAGATACCCCCATCGAAAACGGGATGCTTACCCGCACCATCGAAACCGCCCAACAACGGGTGGAGGAACGCAACTTCGGCATTCGCCGCGACGTGTTGCAGTATGACGACGTAATGAACCGCCAGCGTGAGATCATCTATTCGCAACGCGATCAGGTGCTGGACGGCGACGATCTGGGCGAAAAGATCCGCGGCATGGTGCGCGATTCCATCGAAAGCCAGGTGGCGCAGTTCTCCGCAGGTGAAGAACGCACCGAATGGAACCTGAACGCTCTGCGCGAATATTACCACGGTTGGCTTACGCGACAGGAGGATTTCCGCTTTACCGACCAGGAACTGGAAGATCTGGAACGCGATTCCCTCACCGATCTGCTGACCGAACGCGCCATGAAGATCTACGATGCGAAAGAGGCACAATACGGCGACGCCATGATGCGCGAGTTGGAGCGTGTGGTGTTGCTGCGTAACGTAGACCGTTATTGGATGGATCACATCGACAACATGGACGAGTTGCGGCGCGGCATTCATCTGCGCGCCTACGGTCAACACGATCCCGTCGCCGCCTACCGCTTGGAAGGCTTCGATATGTTCGATCAAATGATCGCCTCTATTCGTGAGGATACCGCGCGCGGTGTGCTGTTGGCGCAGATCCGCACCCACGAAGAACCCAAGCGGGAACAGGTGGCAAAAGCTACTGCCACTTCGGGAGACGGCACAGCACAAAACCGCACGGTGCGCAAGACTGCCGACCAAAAAGTGGGGCGCAACGATCCCTGTCCCTGCGGCAGCGGCAAAAAGTATAAGAAATGTTGCGGTGCGGGCAAAGAAGACTGATAGGAAAGGCTGTGTCGATGACACGGCCTTTCTCTTTTGCCCAAATTCAATTCCCGAAAATTGTGCAACTTTTTCCCAAAAACCCATTGACTTTTGGGGCGGCAACCGCTATGTTTAGGGTGACAGCAGAAACCCTTCGTTTTCCATGGGGAGGTTGTTTGGTATGAGTAAAAAATGTTCGTCCAAAAAACCCGCGCGCACCCGTTCGTTCGTGCCGTTCCAGATCCGCGAATTGCGCGAAAAAACGCCGTTTACGGATGCGGACGTTGCAAAGCAAGAGGAAATGCTGGTGGAAACCTACAGCAATCCCTACGCACGGCCGATGGGGGTGTTTTTGCGATTTTATCGCGGACATTACTTCCATCTCTTTTTATCGGCGCTGTTTTTCCTTATCAAAACCAGTCCCGTATGGATTCTCCCCCTCGTCACCGAACGGGTGATCGATCGCATCACCGTCGGGGGAGAGGGCGCATGGCAATCCATATTGTTCTGGCTGTTGCTGGAAATGGGCTTGGTGTTTTTAAACATCCCCACCCACTACATCCACGTGCATTTTTTGAGCCTGACCAATCGCAGCGTGGAAGCCGGTCTGCGCGGGGCAATGGTACGCAAACTGCAGCAACTCTCCATCGGGTTTCATAAAGAGATGGAATCCGGGCGCATTCAATCCAAAGTGATGCGCGACGTGGAGACGATCGAAGGGTTTTCCTCGCAACTGTTCACCTCGGTGCTGAATATCCTTATTAATATCACGGTGGCGCTGGTCGCCGTGGTTTCCACCAACGTGACCGTCTTTTTCTTCTTTCTTGCCGCTGCACCGCTGGGCGCGTTTTTAATGTTCCTCTTCCGCAAAGATCTCGGCATACGCAACCGCGAGTTCCGTGAAGAGGTGGAGCGCACCTCCGCCACGGTGGTGGAGATGGAAGAACTGGTACCCGTGGCACGTGCCCATGCCTTGGAAGAAAAGGAAGTGCGCCGTATCACCCGCCAGTTAAAAACGGTAGCGGAAAAAGGGTATCGGCTGGATATTTTGCAAAACCTGTTCACCGCGGCGGGGTTCGTGGCATTTCAAGGGTTTCAGATCCTTTGCCTCGGCTTCACTTCGTACCTGGCGGTGAAAGGCGAACTCACCGTCGGTTACGTGGTGATGTATCAAAGTTATTTCGCCACGTTGGTGGGGCAGATCTCCGCATTGCTCAGCCTGCTTCCCATCTTCACAAAAGGCACCGAATCGGTGCGGTCGGTAGGTGAAATTCTCGCCTCCCCCGATGTGGAGGACAACCGCGGCAAAAAACGCGTGCGTGAAGTGGAAGGGAGATTTGAGTTCCAAAGCGTATTTTTTGAATACGATGCCAAATCCCGCGTGCTGAACGGATTGGATCTTACGGTAAATGCGGGTGAGACCATCGCTCTGGTCGGCCCGTCGGGATCGGGAAAATCCACCGTGCTCAACCTCGTCATCGGGTTTAATCAGCCCAATGCGGGACGGGTGCTGCTTGACGGGCAGAACCTGTCCGAGATCGACCTGCGCAGTTACCGCCGCCATTTGGCGGTGGTGCCGCAAAACAGTATTCTGTTCTCGGGTACGATCAGAGATAATATCACCTACGGCATGCCGGGTGTCACCAAAGCCCAGTTGTGGGATGCCATCGAAGCGGCCAATCTCGGCGATCTCGTGCGTTCACTCCCGAACGGTGTGAACACGGTGGTGGGCGAACACGGCAGTAAACTGTCGGGCGGTCAGCGCCAGCGCATCGCCATCGCCCGCGCCATCATCCGCAACCCGCGCATCATTCTGTTCGATGAAGCCACCTCTGCGTTGGACACCGTGTCCGAAAAGGAAATTCAACACGCGATCACCGCCTTATCCAAAGACCGCACCACCTTCATCGTGGCGCACCGTCTCTCCACCATTATGGATGCGGATAAGATCGCCGTCATCAAGGATGGCCGTTGCGTGGAGTTCGGCACGTATGAGGAACTAATGGAACAAAAAGGTGAATTCTTCCACATGAAAGAGTTGCAAGCGTGAAGGCGAACGACTGCATCCGCGGATGCAGTCGTTTTTTCTGTCGGCGAAATTTATGGGCGCCCCACTTTTCTCCCCTATCCCCCTTGCAAAACGCGACGGGATACGCTATAATAAGTCGGTAAAATGCATTGTTAAGGAGTATATGTATGAAACTCGGTATCGTCGGGTTGCCGAATGTCGGCAAATCCACACTGTTCAACGCCATCACCAACGCGGGGGCGCAAAGGGGGAACTATCCCTTCTGCACCATTGATCCCAACGTGGGGGTGGTGGCCGTTCCGGATGAACGACTGGACCGTTTGGCAGAGATGTACAACCCCGTGAAGATCACCCCCGCGGTGATCGAATTTGTGGACATTGCCGGTCTGGTGAAGGGGGCCAGCCGCGGCGAAGGGTTGGGCAACAAGTTTTTGGCCAACATCCGCGAGGTGGACGCCATCGTACACGTGGTCCGTTGCTTTGAGGACGACGATATCATCCACGTGGAAGGCAGCGTGGATCCTTTGCGTGATATCGAAACTATCAATCTGGAATTGATCTTTGCGGATATGGAAACGATGGAGCGCCGTATTGACCGCACCGCCAAAGCGCTGAAGGGCGATAAAACGTTGCAGGGTGAATACGACTACCTCAAAACCGTGTTGGAAGGCTTGACCGACGGCAAGCCCGCCCGCGCGCTCATCACCTCCCCCGAAGAAGAGGCGATTCTCGCCACCACCCCTCTGCTCACCGCGAAACCCGTCATTTATGCCGCAAACTTGAGCGAAGGTGATTTCACGGGCGGATTGAACGACAACCCGCTGTTCCAAAAGGTGCAGGCGCTGGCGGCCGGTGAAAACGCGGAAGTACTCCCCATCTGCGCACAGATGGAAGCGGATATTGCGGATATGGACGCGGACGAAAAGCAGATGTTTTTGGAGGAACTGGGGCTATCCCATTCGGGGCTTGACCGTTTGATCCAAGCGAGTTACCGTTTGCTGGGCCTCATTTCCTATCTCACCGCGGGCCAGCCCGAGGTGCGCGCGTGGACCATCACCAACGGCACAAAGGCGCCGCAGGCGGCGGGCAAGATCCACACCGATTTTGAACGCGGCTTCATCCGCGCCGAAGTGATCGCTTATGACGATTTGATGGCCTGCGGCTCGATGACGGCCGCGAAGGAAAAGGGCCTTGTGCGTTCAGAAGGCAAAGAATACGTGATGAAGGACGGCGACATTGTGCTGTTCCGTTTCAACGTGTAACACAGAATGAAAAATCGCTGTTCTTACGAACAGCGATTTTCTTTAGTCTGCATTCGGAAATTCCTTAATTTTCCCAACGGCATGTTGCAAAATCAGACGTGCATCGGTGGAATCGATCTTTTTATTGCCGTCCACGTCCGCAGCCTTGGTATCGATGGCTTCGGGTTTGATCTTCCCCACCGCGAGTTGCAACACCAAGCGTGCGTCGGTGGAATCGATCTTTTCATTGCCGTCCACGTTACCGAACACCACACGCCGCGTACCGCACACGTCGCACATCGCCGCACCATCACTCGCGTAGGTGTGCTCCCCCGTGGGCGGAATCTCCGTATTCTCGTTGCGCTTTGCATGGCACACGCTGCATTCTTCGTGCTTCTGCCCTGCCGCGCCGCACGTGGGGGCCTTGTCCTCCATCCACTCATACGTGTGCTCCCCCGTGAGGGGGATTTCCGTATTCTCATTGCGGATTTGGTGACACACGCTGCATTCTTCGTGCTTCTGTCCCGCCGTGTCACAGGTGGGCGCGGCATCCTGTATCCATTCAAACGTATGGGTGATCTCACGCACATCACCGCACCGGTCACAATCCGTATCGCAATCGTTCAGATAGGTATGCCGATCCGTCGCGGCACGAACCCATCCGCACATGTTGCACTCGGTATCGCACGCGCCTGCATAGACGTGCGTTACACAGGTACCGTACTGCCACGCGGCCGAAAGGAACTCCTCGTTTTCCGCCCCGACCGTTATTTCTTCGCGGTCACTTTCACTCCCCGCATACCACACGGCGGTCAGTTTGGCACAGTTGCTGAACGCCTCTTCCCCCACGTGTGTTACATTGTTCCCGATCGCCACCGTCGCCAGAGAAGAACAGTTATAAAACGCGCGCTCCCCTATACGCACCACCCCGTTCGGAACAGCAACCGATGTGAGGGATGTACACCAGAAAAACGCCCACGGACCGATCTCCGTCACCGCATCGGGAATCGTGATGGACGTGAGGGACATGCACCGCGAAAACGCGCGTTCACCGATCACCGTCACGCTGCCGTTACTCGGAATCTCGCTCGTCTTGCAACCCGCCACCAGCGTTTGGCTTTCGGTGTGAATAAGGCAGTTACCCTCGCTGTGATACACGGGGTTTCCGTTTTCCGCCACAATAGCAACAAGCGAACGGCAACCTGCAAACACCGCATAGGCAATGCTCGTCACGCTGTTTGGAATGGTGATGGATGTGAGCGCAACACAGCCGTAAAACGCATCGTGTCCAATGCTCGTTACACCTTGCGGAATATCCACCGAAGTGAGCGCGGAGCAGTTATAAAACGCCATGTTCCCAATACTTACCACCCCGCTTAAAAGGGTGATTGTGGTGATCGCACGGCAATCCGAAAATGCTTCGTTTCCGATACCGATCACAGGATATCCGCCCAACGCGGCGGGAACGGTTATCACCCCCTGTGCCGCCGTATCCACCCGCGTAACGGTGGCTTTGTCGTCGGTCACGATATAGGTGTATATTCCCTCATTTTCTGCCGCGACGGAAACTGCCCCCGCGGGAATAAGCGATATAAGCAAGGCGGCCGTAAGAAGCCACACACACACATTTTTCATGGTTTTCCCCCTCTCACTTGCAACGCGCTTCTGTATGGTTTTATTATATCATATACCGTCGAAAAAGCAACCCCTCATCCGCCGCAAAAAAAGAAGCCGTTCACACGAACGGCGTCTTTTTTTATTTCTTGAACAGCGGGCCAAAGGTCGCGCAGGCGCGGTAGTCGGCGGATTCTTTATCCATACCGAAGGCATTCCACGCGGCGGGGCGGAAGATCTTTTCTTCCGGCACATTGTGCATCGACACGGGGATGCGCAACATCGAACACAAGGTAATGATATCTGCACCAATGTGCCCGTAGGAGATGGCCCCGTGGTTGGCACCCCAGCAGTTCATCACTTCATACGCGGTCTTGAAGTTACCTTCGCCCGTGCAACGGGGAGCAAACCAAGTGCAGGGCCAGGTATAGTCGGTGCGCCTCCACAGCGTATCCGACACCTCTTCCGGCAGAGCGACCGTCCAGCCTTCCACCAACTGCACCACCGGGCCCAACCCCTTCACCAGATTCAAACGAATCATGGTGGCGGGCATTTCCGCACGGGTTTCAAAGCGGGAGGAATAGCCGCCGCCGCGGAAGTAACCAAGATCGGCGTAGTTCCATGTTGTGTTTTTCATCACCGTTTTTTGATCCTCTTCGGTCATGTCATACCACGGCTTCATCACGGCGTTGCCGTCGGCATCGGTCACGTTACCGCACGCGTCCAAACAGCAGGCCCCCGAGTTGATCAGGTGGATAATGCCGTTGGATGCGGCCGCTTTGCCTTCGATATCATAGCCCGTCACGCGTTTGATGGCATCGGCACTCCAATAGGTGCGCACGTCCGCAAACATCTGCGCGCGGTTGGTGAGCAATTTCCCGAACAGCATGCCCAAACCGTTCAACACGTCGTTTTCGGTGGCGAGAATGTACGGCTCACGCGCACCGTTCCAGTCGAAGGAGGTGTTGAGCATGGATTCGGGGAAATCGCAGTTGGGGTAAAAATCCGTCCATTGACGCTGACCCTGGAAGCCCGCCGCAATGGCGTTGTGTCCCACCATTTCCTCTTCGCAACCGCGGGGGAGGTTTTTGTTGCCGTTCATCAGATCTTTGATAATGATCATCATCTTTACGACAAACTCCCAATCCGCATCCTTGCGAGCGCGATCCTTTTGCAGTTCCACCGGGTTTTTGTCGAACCCTTCAATACAATGTTCTTTCACCCACGCGAGCGCTTTTTGGTATTCCGTTTCGTCGTACACACCTTCGGTCATGCGGCGGATAACTTCCACCTCGTCCACCGATTCCACACGCATACCGAGATAATCTTCAATGAAGTCGGTATCGATGATCGAACCGCCGATACCCATGCAGATGGAACCGATCTGCAAATAGGATTTACCGCGCATGGTGGCCACAGCCACCGCCGCACGGCCGAACCGCAACAATTTTTCCTGCACATCGGCGGGAATGGCGGTATCGTCACTATCCTGCACGTCGTGACCGTAAATGCCAAAGGCGGGCAGGCCCTTTTGCGCGTGGGTAGCCAGCACCGATGCCAAGTACACCGCGCCCGGTCGCTCGGTCCCGTTAAAGCCCCACACCGCTTTGGTGGTGTCTTTTTCCATATCCATCGTTTCCGCGCCGTAACACCAACAGGGCGTCACGGTCAGGGTGATCGCCACCCCTTCACGACGGAATTTATCCGCACATGCCGCGGCTTCGCCCACGCGGCCGATGGTGGTGTCCGCGATCACTACGCGCACGGGTTCGCCGTTGGAATACCGCAGATTCTCACGGAACAAGGCGGCGGCACGTTCGGCCATCGCCATGGTTTGCTCTTCCAGCGATTCACGCACACCTAGCACGCCGCGCCGACCGTCAATGGTGGGACGGATGCCGATGGCGGGATATTCGCCGATCAATCGATTGGCTACCATAATATTTTCCTCCTTGAAATTTTCTTCCTATATTGCATTATAGTATGAATTTTGGTATAATACTTGTAGAATATCCCCCATATAATATGACGATTTTCACCTTTGGAGGAATTTTTGTGAATCAACAAGCCTATTTGGAAACGCGGCGGCGCGGTTTGCCCGGTTTTCCGATGGAATATTACCGTTTGGATACGTCACACCCGCGATATGTGATGGAGGCGCATTGGCACATGGAGCTCGAATGCATCCGCGTGTTGGGGGGCACGTTTTTGGCATACTTGAACAACCGCCTTTACACCGTGCGGGAGGGCGAGATCCTGCTGGTGGAGTGCGGATGCTTGCACCGCGGCGAACCCTCCGCCGATTGCCTGTACGATTGTTTGGTGTTCTCCCTGCCGAGCAGCGGTGAAGCGTACGGTGCGGTGTTTCGTCGCACCGTACTGCTGACCATGCCGGGGGCAGGCATCACCCGCTTGATCACAACGGCCGACGACGAGTTGTATCACACCGCCAACGCGTTGATGGATACGGTGCGGGACAAGGCTGCGGGATACGAAACCGCGGCCTACGGCCGTTTGTTTTTGATGGTGGCACAACTGGAGGCGGATACTACCGCGACCGAAAGTGCACCGCCGCCGCGCGGCGCACACACCGTGATGCGGGTGTTGGAACGGTTGGAACGGGATTTTCGCGAAGAGTTTTCTCTGGGCTCGTTGGCCGCAGAGATGGGGATCAGCGAAAAATACTTGTGCCGCTTGTTTAAAGAATACACCGCCAAAACCATTGTGGAGCACCTAAACGAACGGCGGGTGGAAAACGCTTGCCGCGAAATGGCAGAAGGACAAAGCGTTACCCGCGCCGCATTGGACAGCGGATTCAACGATCTGAGTTACTTTTCAAAACTGTTTAAGCGGTACAAGGGCACGACCCCTTCTCAATTCAAAAAAACAGCACCGTGATCCACGGGGCGTTCACATGGAGATTATTCGCCTAAAACAAGAATCTTTTGCGGCATAAAAACGCCACGGCACGCGTCAGCGTTACACCGTGGCGTCTTTCCTTTTCTTCCATCAAAAAATCTTTTGTTTTGAGGGATTCGCCGTTTTGTAGCCAAACGATTTGCTCTGTCCTCGAAGTTGTCAAACCGCCGTAATACTGTATGTCTTACAAGATTTGGCAACAATGAGGCAGGGCAAATCGTGGCGAAAAACCGATTCCTCCCCATGTGCGCGCCCCACAGGGTGCTGTTTTACATTATCCGAACAGGATACTGTTTACAATGCTTTGCAGATATTCCTGCCCACCGCTTTGCGGCAGGGCGGGCGCACCCATTTCCTCGGCACGGGCAGCCAACTCTTCCAGCGTAGCGGTGCCGTCGGAAATGCGTTTACCTACCCCCTCGTTGAAACTTGCGTAGCGATCCTTCACAAATGCATCCACGCGGCCATCCTCGATGATGGAGGCGGCTTTCAGCAAGCCGAGCGCGAAGGTATCCATACCCAAAATGAAGGCGTGAAACATATCCTCTGCCGTGTAACTGGGACGACGCGTTTTTGCATCGAAGTTAAACCCGCCGGTGAGGCCGCCCGCTTTCAACACTTCGTACATGCACATGGTGGCTTCATACACGTTCTGTGGGAACTCATCGGTGTCCCAGCCGAGCAACAGGTCACCTTGGTTGGCATCGATCGAACCGAGCATGCCGTTGATGGCGCTTACACGCAGTTCGTGCTGGAAGGTGTGGCCTGCCAGCGTGGCGTGGTTGGCTTCAATGTTCATTTTAAAATCTTTGTCCAACCCGTATTGCCGCAAGAACCCGATGGCGGTCGCGGCGTCGAAATCGTACTGGTGCTTCATCGGTTCTTTCGGTTTCGGCTCAATGTAAAAATCCCCCGTAAATCCGATGGAACGGCCGTAATCCACCGCCATTTTCATCAAGTGGGCAATGTGTTCCTGCTCTCGTTTCATATCGGTATTCAGCAGGGTTTCATACCCTTCACGACCGCCCCAGAACACGTACCCGCGGCCACCCAGTTTCACGGTGAGTTCCAGCGCCTTTTTGATCTGCGCCGCGGCAAAGCAATACACGTCTGCCGCGTTTGTGCTGCCCGCGCCGTTCATAAAACGGGGGTTGGAAAACATGTTGGCCGTACCCCACAGGCAGCGAATATCGGTGCCTTGCATTTTTTGGAGAATGTAATCGGTAATCTCGTCCAGGCGGCGATTGGTTTCCTTGATATCCTCCGCTTCGGGCACCAGATCCACATCGTGGAAACAGAAGTAGCGAATGCCGAGCTTTTGCATAAACTCGAAGCCCGCATCCACTTTGGCTTTGGCGTGCGCCATGGTGCCTTTTTCCGCACCGAAGGATTTATCGGCGGTGTCCCGTCCAAACATATCGGTGCCTGCAGCACACAGGTTGTGCCACCACGCCATAGCAAACGGCAGATGTTCCTTCATCGGCTTACCCAATACCACACGCTCGGCATCGTAAAACTTAAATGCCAACGGATCGGTGGTTTTCGCCCCCTTGTACACGATAGGGGGTATGTTTTTGAAAATCTCGCCCATCTTTTACTCCTCCTTCAAGGTTTTATACAGCGCTTTGACCGAAGGGTACAGCGCCTTGAATTTTTGATATTGCGCTTCGTAACGCGCTGTGAGTGTGGGTTCGGGGGTAACGGTGGCGCGGTATTTCACCAAACATTGGGCGCAAGCGGCCACGGTGTCGTATACACCGCACCCCACCATCGCCAGCATAGCCGCACCGTAACCAGGCCCTTCCTCCATCGCCGGCAGATGAAGCGTTAATCCCAACACATTGGCCAGAATGGTCTGCCACAGCGGTGAACGCGCCCCGCCGCCGCACAGCGTGCTTTCGGTCACGGCAATTCCCGCGGCACGTGCCGCTTCCAAGTTGTCGCGCAGGGCGAACGCCACCCCTTCTAACACCGCCTGCACCATATCGGCGCGGGTGGTATCCATGCGCATACCGATGAACATACCGCGGGCATCGGTGTCGTTAAGAATCGAGCGTTCTCCCATCAGATACGGCAGGAAAAACACGTGGTTGTTGCCCATCGCATCGGGCGGGATATCCTCTTGTTCACCTGCGAAATCGGCGGTTTTCAAGATCTCCTCACAAAACCACTTGTTGCAGGACGCCGCTGAAAGCATCACGCCCATCAAGTGCCAACCGCCGTTCGCGTGGCAAAACGCGTGCAACGCATCCCCGCCGCCCGACGCAAAGTGGGTGGACGACACAAACAACGTGCCCGACGTGCCGACCGACAGGTTACAACCGCCTTCCGCCACCGCGCCCGTACCAACGGCGGCGGCGGCGTTATCTCCCGCCCCTGCAACCACCGTGACCGTAGCGGGCAAGCCGAGTTCTTTTGCCACCGCAGGCAACAGCGTACCGATGGGTGCAAAGCTTTCAAACAGTTTCGGCATCTGCTCTTCGGTCACGCCGCAAACCGCCAACATATCCTGTGACCAGCAACGGTGCTCCACATCCAACAAAAGCATGCCCGCCGCATCGGAATAATCGGTGGCGTGCACTCCCGTGAGCAGGAAGTTCAGGTAATCCTTCGGAAGCATGATCTTGCGGATCTTTTTAAAATTCTGCGGTTCGTGCGTTTGCATCCACAGCAATTTCGGGGCGGTAAATCCCGCAAACGCCACGTTTGCGGTGCGGGCGGTCAAGGTGTCCCGCCCCACTTCACGGTTCAGATACTCCGTTTCAGCGGCGGTGCGCCCGTCGTTCCACAAAATCGCGGGACGAATCACCGCACCCGTACCGTCCAGCGCCACCAACCCGTGCATTTGTCCGCCCACGCCGATGCCGCGAATGCGCGAGGTATCCACCCCCGCCGTCAGCCGTATCACGCCCGTTTTGAACGCCTGCCACCAGTCGGCGGGATCCTGTTCACTCCATCCGGGTGCGGGGAACTGCACGTCATAG
The DNA here is from genome assembly GCA_045533175.1 of Acutalibacteraceae bacterium. GTDB lineage: Bacteria > Bacillota > Clostridia > Oscillospirales > Acutalibacteraceae > SIG588. Next base: position 4,698 of record JAZSHJ010000015.1, on the reverse strand, counting down.
GATTCGGATACGGTGGAGAGCACCGTACCTTCTTCATCCACCAACAGCAGTTTCAGCGCCGACGTGCCGAGATCGGCTCCGATATACAAATTCATACACCCACTCCTTTCTGTTTTTATTTTACGGGAAAACATTTGACTTTTCTCGCAAATTTCGGTACAATAATAGGACAGTATTTGACTTTTCGGAGAGATGCGTATGTTTTATCAGTTCAGCCATCCCGATTCTCCCGATTATTTTCGCGTGGAACGGGGGAAGAATTTCTCCTTTCCGCCGCATCTGCACGCTTGCTTTGAGTTTTTGTACGTGAAGGCAGGGTGCATGCGGGTAACGGCGGATGGGCGGGAATACGCTCTTCGGGCAGGGGACGCACTCTTGTTGTTCCCCCACCAGATCCACGCGCTGGAATCGGAGGAAAGCGAACACGTACTGTGCATTTTCTCCCCCCAGCTCGTGCACGCGTTTGCCAAAAAAACGGCGGGGTTTTCTCCGCGTGACAACAGCTTTGCGGTGAAAACCGCCATCGTTGCCGCCTTGGACGAGGCGGAAGGCGGCTCGCTCTTTGCCAAAAAAGGGGCGCTGTACGCGTTGTGTGACGCATTTGACCGCACCGCCGTATACGTCCCGCGCGCAAAACGGCACGAAGGGCTTTTGTACAAGATCTTTTCGTTTGTGGAAACGGAGTTTGCCGCCGATTGTTCACTTCGCGCTTTAGCGGCGGCCACAGGATACGATTACGCCTATCTTTCCCGCCGTTTTCGGCAAGCGGTGGGCATTTCGTTTAACACCTACGTGAGCCACTATCGCTTGAGCCACGCATGTTATCTGCTCGAAAACACCGATCAATCGGTGTTGCAATGCGCGGTGGACAGCGGGTACACCTCGCTTCGCAATTTTAACCGCTGTTTCAAGGCACAATTCGGCACCACCCCGCGCGAATACCGCAAAACATAAAAAAGATGCCCCTTCGGGGCATCTTTTTATGCTCTCACAACCTGTTCTGCGAAGCGAACGGCTTCCATCGCGTCTTTGGCGTAGTGATCCGCACCGATGCGGACGGCGTAATCCGCCGTGAGCACCGCACCGCCCACCACCGTTTTGCACCACGGGGCACGCTCTTTTAACAACCGCACCGTTTTCTCCATCGCAGGAACGGTGGTGGTCATCAGAGCGCTCAGCCCCGCCAGCGGTGCGTGTAACGCCACCACGGTATCCACCACCGTTTCGGGCGGGACGTCACGGCCGAGATCGTGTACTTCAAACCCATAATTCTGAAGCAACAGTTTCACAATGTTCTTTCCGATATCGTGAATATCGCCGTGTACCGTCGCCAACACAAAGCGACCTTTGGACGCGGTCTGTTCACCGCCGGCCATACTCGCTTTGATCTTCTCAAACGCGGATTTGGCCGCTTCGGCACTCATCAGCAGTTGCGGCAGATACACCGTCTTGTTTTCAAACCCTATGCCCACGGTGTTCAGCGCGGGAATCACTTCGTTTTGCACAATGTCCAACGGAGGGGTAGTTTTAAGCAACTCTCCCGTGATCTCGCCCGCGCGCTCTTTCATACCTTTGGCAATCGCACGTTGCAAGTCCGAACCGCCGAGTTCGCCCGTCGCGGCGGGTGTCGCCGCGCCCACCGTGGAAAAGGCGGCAGACGCCTCGATATACGCGGCACAATTCGCATCCAGTCCTTTGAGCGCGTTATACGTATAATACGTGCGCATCATATCGGCCGAATAGGGATTCATAATGGCGGCGGACAACCCGTTTTCCAACGCCAGCGCAAAGAAGGTGCTGTTCAGCGCTTCCCGTTGCGGCAACCCGAAGGACACGTTGGACACCCCAAGCGAGGTGTGACAGCCGAGATCACGGCGGATCTGCCGCAACGCACCCAGCGTGGCAACGGCCGCCCCATCGTCTGCGCTGACCGTCATGGCCAGCGTATCAAACACAATGTCTTTTTTATCAATACCGTACACGGCGGCGGTATCCAAAATCTTCCGTGCGATCGCCACCCGTCCCGCAATGTCGGACGGAATACCGTGTTCATCCAACGTGAGAGCAATTACCGTGCCGCCGTATTTTTTCACCAGCGGAAATACCGCGCGCATACTTTCTTCTTTGCCGTTGACCGAATTGATCAACGGTTTACCGTTGTAACGGCGGCAGGCCGTTTCCATCGCCGTAAAATCCGCGGTGTCGATCTGAAGCGGAAGATCGGACACCGCCTGCAACTCGCACACCACCGTGCCGAGCATGGCCGCTTCGTCGATATCCGGCAGGCCTACGTTCACATCCAAAATGTGCACGCCTTTTTCCTGCTGACGGATCCCTTCCGCCAAAATATAATCTACATCGTTTTCAAGTAACGCTTGTTTGAATCGCTTTTTGCCCGTTGGGTTGATACGCTCACCAATCAAAATGGGACGGTCCCCGAAGGATACCGCGTGGGTATAGGAGGACACCACGGTGGCGTTCTTCGGCTCGATTTCCTTGGGGGTAAGTTTTTGTAACTCCGCAACCACCGCCGCGATATACGCGGGCGTAGTGCCGCAACAACCGCCTACCGCACGCACTCCGCACGCAGCCAGATCGGCTACTTCGGCGGCAAAGTCTGCAGGAGTAACGTCAAACACCGTGCGCCCGTCCTCCACACGAGGAAGGCCGGCATTGGGCATCAACAACACGGGAACAGATGCGGCCGAAAGCAATTCCTGCACCACGGGGCGCAGTCCACGCGGACCGAGCGAGCAGTTAGCGCCCACAGCATCCGCCCCCATGCCTTCCAGCATTGCCACCATGGCAGCGGGAGTCGCCCCTGTCATCAGTTTGCCGTCCTCGCCGTATGCGTTGGAAACCACGATCGGCAGATCGCTGTTTTCCTTAGCGGCGAGCAACGCGGCCTTGGTTTCATAACTGTCGTTCATGGTTTCGATCAAAATGAGATCTACTCCGTATTTCACGCCCAGACGCACCGTTTCGGCAAACAGCGCCACCGCATCTTCAAAATCCAGATCACCCAACGGTTTAAGCAATTTTCCGGACGGACCGATATCCAGCGCCACAAAACAGTCGCCGCCGCATTGATCGCGTGCGGTTTTGGCGTTGGCCACCGCCGCCGCCACGATCGCATCCAATTCCTCCGCCGTGAATTTCAGACGGTTCGCGCCAAACGTGTTCGTGCTCACCACCCGACTGCCGGCTTCATAATAGGCTTTGTGAATGGCGACGATCTCCTCTGCGTGGGTGAGATTCCACCGTTCGGGATACTCCCCCGCCGCCAAACCGCGCGCTTGAAGCAACGTGCCCATGCCGCCGTCCAACACGACAAATCCGCTTTTCAAGCAATCTCGAAAGGTCATTTACTGCCTCCTCGCCCCACGATCGCCGTTACCGATTTGGTGGGACTCATTAACAAACTATCATTTAAACAAAGCCCGATCTTTCGTTCGGGTTGCAACAGCGCAAACAGTTCACGTTGCGTTTCCAACGGCAGATCGCCGTAACCCGGGCTGAAACGCGCGGTGACAGCCCCGCAATCCGTGCACACACAATCGCACAGCGCTTCGATCCGTTCGGCACCGAGCGCCTGCATCATTACTGCACGCGACGGGGACACGCGGCTGTATTTCGCAACCAGACGGTCGAGTTCCACCCCCACCGTTGCGGCAAACACCACCGCCTCACGGCATCCCGCCAGCACCTTAGCAAGCGAGGACGAGGTTACCTGCCACTCGCCAAGGCGGCAGATATCCCCCGCTACCGAAAGAGGAAGTATCGTAAAGCACACGCGCGGGGATACGCTTGCCGCCGCTTCGTCAACGCACGATTGCAACAGCGCCACCGTTGCCTCGTCCGCCGCACGGCATCCCGCATAGCGAAGAACTTCTCGTTCGTCCGCCTTGGGAAGGGGGTATGTTTTTGTTGTTACCGTCATCATCCTATCCCCAAAATAGCGCTGAGGTTTTCCTGAATCTTAGCCGCCACATCGGGCTTGTTCATGGAATACACGTGAACGTTGGTGATACCGTTGGCATAGAGATCGATGATCTGATCGGTGGCATAGGCGATGCCCGCTTGCTTCATTGCGGCGGGGTTGTGGCCGAATTTGTCCACCAAGCTCTTGAACCGTTGCGGCATGAAAGAACCCGACAGTTTCACCGCACGCTCCACTTGATTGGCGTTGGTGATGGGCATGATACCGGGAATGACGGGCACGGTAACGCCCGCTTCACGAATTTTATAAAGGAAATTGTACAGAAGGTTGTTGTCGAAAAACATCTGCGTGGTGAGGAAATCGCAACCCGCTTCCACCTTTTCTTTCAAGCGGCGAATATCCTCCCTTTGGTCGGTGCTTTCGGGGTGAATTTCGGGATAACACGCGCCGCCGATGCAAAAGTCCGCGCCGCTTTCCTTCAATTCGCGAACCAGATCCACTGCATGACGGTATGCCCATTGGGTGCGGTCACTTCCCTCCAGCTCGGGGGTAAGATCACCGCGCAAAGCCATGACGTTTTCAATTCCCGCCGCGCGGATCTGCTCAATTTTTGCGCGCACGGTTTCCTTGGTGGAGGAAACACAGGTCAAATGCGCCAGGGTTGGAACACTGTAGTGCTCTTTAATGTTTTGCGCGATCTCCAGTGTATAGCGGCTCGTGCCTCCGCCCGCACCGTAGGTCACGCTCATAAAGGAGGG
>JAZSHJ010000038.1:0-13618 GCA_045533175.1 Acutalibacteraceae bacterium | reverse complement strand
TTCAGGCCCGCTTCCTGGGGCTGGATGATGCAGGGATCCCGTACCGGGTCCTGACTGCCGCCGATGCGGAAAAGAGGGAGACGGCTGCCCGTGCGGCCGAACTGGAAAAGCGGTTGAAGATCGCCGCCGATCCCGATACCACCGCCGTGGCGGTGTACGTGGAAGAGGTGGGCGGCCTTTTGAACAAGGCGCTTGCCAAGATCGGCGCAGTAAAACAGCGTGACGTTGAGAGTGGCGCCAAGCTCGCAGGGGCCATGTGCCGCGTGATGGACACGGTGCGCCCACAGTTCGAAGCGCTGTACACGGAGGGATAAGATATGCCGAAGAGTATTCTCGGGGCCAAGGTGAGGATTGTGACGGTTTCGGATTGCCTCACGAAGAACGGCCCCGGTTTCCGTCGCACCTTTGTGGGACGGGTGACGTATGTTCACCCGTCCCGACGGTGGTTTATGGTGCAGTATAAGGCGAACGGCGTGATACTGCGTGAATGCTTTAATCCCGGTGACGTGGGAAAGTATGTGTTTTTCGTTAAAAAGGAGGAGAGGGCATGAAGGTCAGAAAAGTTGTGGATCTGTGCAAACGTAATCGAATCATTCACCTGTACGATGATGAAGATGTGCAGTGGATTTCGGATGGAGCGGCATTATACCCTTTGTGGGGCATGCCCACGTTCGATGAGATGACCATAAAAAATTCCTATGACTTCACGGAGAAGCAATGGTCGGAGATGCTGTTTACGCGAAATAGCGGTCTGCCTTCCGGATATGAAACGGAAGATCTTCCGAACCACGAGCGCCGTGCCGAACGGATGCCGTTGTGGATACGGTATGCCGGCGTGAGCGCGGTGCCATACATTGTGTCCACCGGTGTGGCGTGGATGGATTCCGCGTATCTGACACCGTTCGGAACGGAAGAACGGCTTGAGGTGTGGGAACGTCGCACAGAGGACGGAAGCCTATATTTTGCCGTGAAGATCGGGCTTGAACTGGTGGCAATTGTATTGCCGTGTTTGTTTCCGGGCGAGGAAATTACGCATCACTTGGATCTTTTGGCAGGATTGTGTCGAAGATCGTTACAGAACGAGAAGCGCGAGGAAAGCCAACAGCTGACGATGGAGGAGTAGACATGATCGTATATCTGGCAGGTCCCATCACGGGACGTGAAAACTATCGTGCTCCGTTTTTGGAGGCGGATGCATATCTTTCCAATTTGGGACACACGGTGTTGAATCCGGCCATGCTGCCCGAAGGGTTGGGCGATTGCAATCGGTATATGCAGGTGCGCTTGCCGATGATCGACGTGGCGGATGCCGTGGTGTTGCTCCCCGGGTGGGAGGACAGTCGCGGTGCGTGCCGCGAGTGGGGATATGCGATGGCAAGGGATAAGATCTTGATCGAGTATACCGATTTTATTCGATGCGAGGAGGTATCGATATGACGGTACATGACGTATTAAAAAGATACGACTGGAACCGCAAGGTGATCATACGCGATGAAAAACGTCCGCCGGACGATGAGCCGCTGTATCGTGGATTGGTTGGAATGATGCCGCGTGAGGTGTTCCAATGCGTGCGTATGATGCGCGTGACCAGGATCGCGGCGGATTATAACACGCTGTCACTACGGGTGACGGTGCCGTTGCCGAAAAGAAAAAGAGGAGGAACGAAGAATGATTGACTTCAATGAGTTGGATCGGTTGGAGGAAGCCTTGCTGGACTGTGATATAAACTGTTGCAAGGCGATTCGACAGCAGGCGGTAGACACGATCGAGCAGTTGTTTGAGATGGTGCATCGGCTGTGGACGGCGAGCGATGTGGCGCTTCCTGACGAAGAACTTGCCGCCTATAACGCCCGTCATCCGGAAGAAGGCGGTGTGATCGAAGTGCTGGTGATGGTGCGCGATGCGACCGAGCCGACGGTGCTTTTATATGACGGCGAAAATTTTATGGACCAAAACGGCGAGCGGTACAAGGTGGACTTTTGGCAAGCAATGCCGCAGCCTCCGAAGGTGGTGACGGGATGAAGTGTGTGTACTTAAAGGAGATGAAGGCGAGCCAAGTACGTGCGGTGCTTGCGCGACGGATCCATCCGAAAACGGCGAAAAGCAGGCGACGGTCCGTGTCGCTGTGCATATTACCTCCCTCGCAAGAGCCGATTGGCGCGCTTCTTGCGTTGGGTGTTCAACTGCAGGGAGGAATGAACGATGTATGAGTCGCCGATCGTGATGAAAATAAAAAGCGAAATGGATGCTCGTCTGCTTCGCGCTGTGGTAGAGGCCGGCGTGACGATCGATAAGGAGGAACTTTTCAAAGCTTTGGCATACGACCGAGGGCAGTATGAAAAAGGATATGAGGACGGGAAACAGGATGCCGTGTTGACCGTCGAGCGAGATCGGTATAACGAAGGATATGCCAAAGGAACGCAAGACGCCATGGAACTGATGGTGGCGCGTGCGAACGGCGACACGGTGCCGAGCAACTGCAATCTTTGCCTCTACCATCCCGTATGCAAACTGTGGGGAGAGGCCGAGTGCCAAGATGCCAATTCCTATCTGACGGGTGGCATGGGATCCTGTCCGTTGTTTTTGACGTTGGACGACGTGGCGAGAAAGGGGAACGGATGCAATGGCTGAATATATGAGAAAGTGCAAGTATTGCGAAAGCAGTAGCGAGTACCGCGGAAGAGATGGCCGATATAGCTACGAAGCCGAAATTAAAACGTAGTGATGCTTTGGTACTCTCTAATCTCGGATGTAGGATAAGCACGGCAAATATGGTGAGCACACTCGTCGATAAACTTGCAAAAGAAGAGGTAGGTGACAACAATGGCTGAATATATCGAGCGTGAAGCGGTGATTAAAGAAATCAACCGCCAAAAGAATATAGCGAGGTCGAGTTTTCCTAAACGGAATTTTTGTGTGAGTGATGTTTTGACCTGCATTTATACAGCACCCACCGCCGACGTGGTAGAGGTACGGCACGGGGTGTGGGTGGACTATGCTGACCGCTTTTGGAAACGTATCGGAAGAATGGATTTACGTTGTTCTCTCTGTGGTGATAGAGCAAGCAATTTTGTCGGAGGGACAGAGGATTGGTGGGATAATTGCAAGCCGAATTACTGCCCCAACTGCGGTGCAATGATGGACGGAAAGGGTGAGAAATAATGGGTTACAGACAATATTTTTATGAGGTTGACAAGTCAAAAATCGATGGGATTCGCCAATGCAAAACAGAAGAAGAACTTTACGATTTTTGTACTAAAAACGGCATAGAGTGCGACAAAGACGAGTATAACGGTGAAATTAGTTACTATTGCCCTTTGTATCATTTGGGTAAAGAGTTGTTTGAATTTGGTAAATATTACGAAAACGACAGCGAGATTTACAAACACGGTGACAGCCTGTTTACAAGTGACGAACTAAATGAACGATACGAAGATTACGGTGCAATCGTATGTGATGAAACTGCAATTTTGTGCGCGATTGAGTGGCAAAAGCAACACATAATCAGTATGTACGAACACCTAATAAACAACACCTTTGAAGAACCGATTGCGCGGTATAGTTATCCAAGCGAAATTGACGATAAGGAATTACATTATCAAAGGTTGTTAAGGCACTGTAAAGACCATTTAACGTGGTGGAAACCCGAATTTGGAGATTATACCGCAATAGACCTTAACAAAGAACGAAAAAGACTTGTCGAAAGTTGGTTGTATGAACATACGATATTTGACCTTGTAAGAATTTATAAAACATTTGATTGGGAAAACAAGTGTTTGTTGTTCTGCGGTTGGTGAAAGGGTGAGGGTGAATGATTCAATTCTGTATTGGTGTAGTGATTGGCTTTGCGATTGCGGCGATCCTGCATGCCGGCAAGGAGGCCGACAGCGAACAGGTGGTGTATTGCCGTGAGTGCAAATACCGCGAAGATCACTTTATGGGCGGTTTGTATTGCAACCACCCCGACAACCGCAATCCGTTGGGGTGCAGGCCGAACGATTAATGCAACGACGGTGTGCGTGGCGAAGAAGAGCCGCGATAACAGATATTTTGCAGGGGGTTTACGCCTCGCGTAAACCTCTTCCAAAACACCTGTTACATATAAAAGGTGATATAAATCCAAACGCGTGCGCGTGCGCGCGCGTTTAGATGGCTCGGTAGGGGATGGATTTAGGACCAAACGCAAAAAGAGAGGATGTTCAAGAGTATGGTGTATGTGATTCGCACGACAAAATGTCGGAACGGGGTGATGGAGAAAACCAAATTTCCGGTTTTTGACATTGCCGACCGTTCCGGCACTTCCACCCGTGATGGGAAACGTGCTGTGAATCGAGTGGCGAAGAATGCCGGGAGTGCCCGACGCAACTTTGCCCGACTTTTGAACAACAACTTCAAGGCCGGGGACCGATTCCTCACCCTGGATCTTTCGGAGATCGGAATGCAGAAGGTGGCCAAGCGTGCAGAGGGCATTCGCATGGAGCGTGAGAAGGCAGGGTGCCCCTCGTTGTCGGAGGAAGATCTGATGCACCTTGCGATGGAGCGCGAGCTTGAAAACTTGAATCGCCGTGTGCTTCGTGCTATCGGTGCTGCGTCATCCATCTATCTTTATGCGGCGGCTGTGTCGGATATGGCCGCCCCCGAAGAGGATGCCGCTTCGGCCCGATTGCATATCCACATGGTGGTGAACGCGGCCGCCGCCGAAACGGTGGAACAAAAATGGAAGGCGATGGGATCGGTGGAGTCGGAGAAACTGTCGGCCTGGGCTTCGAAGGGTGTGCCGGATTGGACAGCCCTTGCGGCGTATATCATCGGGCAGACACGCACGGTGGAGAACGGAAAGCGATACACCGTTTCGCGCAATGCCGAGAAACCCATCTTCAGCGACCGCGTGGCGGTGAAGCCCGAGGCGTTGCTTCGGGCGCCTGCCGGCTCGGTGCTGTTGGAACAGGGCGCGTATGTTCCCGGACGTGCACAGTACATACGCTACATATACCCGTCATTTGACGAAAGGAGAAACGGAGAGGAGGATGCCCTTTGAAAAAAGAGACGTTGGAAGGATACCGCGATAAGATGATAGAACTGCGTTCGATCGACCGTATGCTGGAGCGCGTGAACGGAAAGCTGTATGCCCCTGCATCGGCGCGGCGTGACGGCATGCCACGCGGTCAGAGCCAAAGCGGCGATGAGCTGCGCGATGAACGGCTGGCCGAAAAGCGACGGGTGCGCAAGATCTACATGAAGAAGCGCGCGGTGCTGGTGAACGAGCTGCTTGCGATCGAGCAGGCGATCGACATCCTCCCTTCACGCGAGAGGACGGTGGTGCGCATGCACTATCTTGAAGGGATGACGGCGGAGAGAATAGGCGAGGAGATCCATTACAGTACGAGACAGGTGGAGAGGATCCTTGCGACGGCGATACGGCGACTTTGCAGTTGACTGCAAGGTCTTTTCGGCATGGGTGAACATGTCGGTGAATGTCGGTGTGAAACGTGCTATACTGCTATTGTGAAGATCTGCGAGTGGGATGCTCGCAGGTCTTTTTTTATTTGTTTGACATTGGCCGGCATAGGAGACGCCGGAGAGGTGGGCGGTCGGGAATTCACGTTTGGAGGTGTGCGCTTTGCCGCGCGAGAAAAAATACACGCCGAAGCAGCTGTTGGAAGCGGTGACGCGCTACTTTGATTCGATCAGCCGCGTGGTCACGGCAAAAGAGAAGGTGCCGACGAAAAAGAAGGACGAATACGGGCATCCGATCATGCGTGAGAAGGTGATCAAAAACCAACTCGGGCAACCGATCACCTACGTGGAATATGTGATCCCTCCCACCATTGCAGGGCTGATCCTGTATCTCGAAATTTGTGAATCGACCTGGTGCAACTACCAAAACGACGAACGATATTTGGAGGCGACCACGTATGCGCAGGGGCGCAGGCGCGCCTATTTGGAAAAAGAAAACCTTGTACGCACGGGCGGTGGATTGCGTGGCGTACAGTTCGATTTGCAAAACAATTTTGCCGCATCCGAACGGGTGACGGTGGAGTTGGGAAAGAATGCGAGCCAAACGGTGGCAGCCGCGGCCATGACGCTCGAGGAAAAGGAAGCGTTGCTCCGGGAAATCGCGAAGCAGTACCGCGATAAAGAGGCGGGTGGAGATGATGCCACGTCTTGATGAGCAGGCCGCTGTTGCCGCGTGGTATAAGAACCTGCTGGAAACAAACAACGAATGTTTTCTTCCGCTGTTTTTCAATAAAAGCCGCTATTTGGTGCTGAAAGGCGGCGGCGGTAGCGGAAAATCCATTTTTGCCGGGCGCAAAGTGCTGGAGCGCGTCACGACCGAAAAAGGGCACCGATGGATGGTGTGCCGCCGAACGGATAAATCCATTCGCAAGTCTTGTTTCGATCAGCTGAAGGCGCAGGCCGAAGAGTTTTACAGCAAGGATATCTTGTACATTCCGCAGGGTGAATCCTCGGACATGTATTTGAAATTCAAAAACGGCAGTCAGATCTTCTTTTCGGGGCTCGATAACCGCGAAAAGTTGAAATCCATTTACAACGTGACGGGTATGTGGATCGAAGAGGCCACCGAACTGGAAGAGGCCGACTTGAATCAGCTGGATATTCGTATGCGCGGTGAGTTCGACTACTACAAACAGATGATCCTCACCTTCAACCCCGTCACAGCCACACATTGGCTGAAAAAGCGCTTTTTCGATCGCCGAGATCCCCGTGCGACGGTGCACGAGAGCACCTATCGCGACAATCGTTTTCTCCCGGAGGAAGACCGCCTCACGTTGGAAGCGTATCGAGATACGGATGAGTACTACTACACCGTTTACTGCCTCGGACAATGGGGCGTGACGGGTAAGACCGTGTTTAACGGTCGCGCGGTGAGTAGGCGCTTGAGCGAGTTGGAAGCACCGTTGAAACAAGGCTTCTTTACATACGACGAGCAAGCGGGCGGCCTACGATTGGAAAATCGCACTTTTTATGAAGAAGCTGAAGGACCGATCACTATCTACAAAGAACCCGAGCCGGGAAGACCGTACGTCATTGGCGGCGATACGGCCGGTGAAGGGAGCGACTGGTTTACAGCGCAGGTGCTGGACAACGTCACGGGTGAGCAGGTGGCGGTGTTGCGGCATCGTTACGAAGAGGGTACGTATGCAAGGCAGATGTTCTGCCTTGGCATGTATTACAACGAGGCTCTGATCGGCATCGAGACAAACTTTTCGACCTATCCCGTGAAGATGTTGGAAATGCTCGGTTACCGAAAGCAATTCGTTCGCGAGGTGGAAGACGATTTCACCGGTGCCATTAAGAAAGCCTTCGGTTTCAAGACCACCGCCGTAACCCGCCCCGTAATCATTGCGGAGTTGATTGACGCGATGCGCGAAGGGCTTTCCACGTTACACGACCGCGCCACGTTGGAAGAAATGCTCACCTTTATTCGCAACGACAAGTTGCGGGCAGAGGCGGAACACGGTGCACACGACGACCTTGTGATGGCGTTGGCTGTCGCGTGGTATATCCGATCGCAACAAACGATGCGGGTTACGCCGCCTGCTGTCCAACGGGAACGTTGGACACGGGATATGTGGGAAGATTATCGCCGTGCCGATGCCGAGTTGAAGCGAGTGCTTGTTGAAAAATGGGGCCAGCCCCGATAAGGAGTGACAGAGGATGAATGAAGAACGTTTGCGGCTTTGGCAAGAAAGGCTGGCCAAAGCTGAGGCGGCTTATTCCGATGAAGAAGGCAAGATGGACGAGCGTGAGAGTTTGTATCGCGGCACTACAGATGTTATTCATCCGGTGACGGATGCGGACACGATCAACAAGTGCCGGCACGATCAACGCACGCTGTATCACGTGCAGAACATCGTGGCCGAAAACGTGGAGGCGCAGGTAAACTCTTCCGTTCCGCAACCGAAGGTGACCGCCCGCCGTAAAGAGGACGAAGCCAAAGCGGTGCTGATTGAAAACATGGTGCGAAACGAACTTAACCGTTTGCCGTTTGAAACCATGAATGATCTGATGGAACGTATGGTTCCGATCCAAGGCGGTGGTTTGTGGTTGACGGAATGGGATTCCACCGTATCGTCTCGCGGTTGTTACGGTGACGTGGTGGTAAAGACGGTGCACCCGAAGATGATGGTGCCGCAGGAGGGTGTGTACAGCGGGATCAACGACATGGATTACTTCTTTTTGAAGTTACCGCAAACGAAAGAGTACATTCACCGCCGCTACGGCAAGAGTGTGGAGAATGAAGCCGAGTCGGCCCCCGAGGTGAAGAGTGCGGATGATACCGCGCCCGCGGACGATATGGTCACGCAAATTGTTGCTTATTATCGCGATGAGGATGGGAAAATCAGCCTGTTCAGCTGGTGTAATGATACCGTGTTGGAAGACGTGAAGGACTACCAAGCGCGGCATTTGAAGAGATGCGTTGTTTGCGGTGACGTCAAGCCGTCGAACAGCGACATTTGTGCTCATTGCGGCGGGGATACATTTGAAGACCGAGCCGAGGATTTTGAGGAGATCTATACCGCCCGCCAATTTGACGGTTGGGAGATCCCTGACGCAAAAGTGGAAATGGACGAGTTCGGATCGCGCTCGGTGCCTACGAGGATTCCTGTGTACAAGCCGGACGTATACCCGGTGGTGCTGCAGAAGAACGTGAGTGTGTTCGGTCGCTTCTTGGGAGAATCGGACGTCGATAAAATCCGCACACAACAAAACACGTTAAACCGTCTTAACCAAAAAATACTGGATCGTATTCTCAAGGCCGGCACGCGCGTGACGCTTCCCGATCGCACAGATATGACGGTAGACGGTGAGGACGACGTGTGGCACGTTAACGTGCAAGATCGCCAATGCATCGGTGTGTATGAGTTCAAGGGCGATCTGCAGTATGAGATGACTATGCGGTCGGCGGTATATACCGAGGCACGAAATATTCTCGGCATTACAGATTCTTTCCAAGGGAGACAGGATTCGTCGGCAGCCAGCGGCAAAGCCAAAGAAATTTCGGCGGCGCAGGCAGCGGGACGGTTGGAATCCAAACGCATTATGAAGGACGCCGCTTTTGCGGATCTGTTCCGTCTGATTTTCCAGTTTAAACTGGCATACGCCGATGAGCCGCGTCCGGTGGCGTATCAAAACGAAAAAGGCGAACAGGAATATGCCGAGTTTAACCGTTGGGATTTTCTTGAACGGGATGAGGACGGTCACTACTGGTGGAACGATCAGTTCCTTTTCTCTTGCGACACAGCGGCACCGCTTGCCAATAACCGCGAGGCAATGTGGAGCAACACCACGGCACAACTGAAAGCGGGATGCTACGGTGATCCGCGTGACCTCGAAACGCTGATTCTCTTCTGGACGAAAATGGACCTTTTGCACTATCCCGGTGCGGGAGACACTCTTTCGGTGTTGCGTGCCAAAAAGGAAGAGCAAAAGAAGGCGTTGCCTTCGATTCCCGAAGGGGTTCTGCCGCCTCAAGCAACGCCGCAGCCGGCAGAGGAGACGATGACGCCTGCTGTTGACACGATACCGCCGCAAGAGAAAACTCCGCCTGTGAACGACGAGGTTGCAGCCGCCGCGATGGAAGATGTTATGCGGATTGTGGAGGAGCAGGCACGTGCCGATGCGGCGCGTGATGCAGGAGCGAATCCCCCTCGTTGAGAGGGTTTCGAAAACAACATAAGGAGGTGACAGCATGAAGAAAGTGAGACCGTATGTCGGTGAGATCAAGAACACCGGCAGTCAGGTTGTGAAGGGCCCGTTTGCCAACGGCGGTGCGAAACACGGCACGGTGAAGAAGGGCAACGACCTTCGGGGCGGCACCGCAGGTGACAAAAAGTGATTTGTCACGAAAATCCAATCAGCAGGAACGCGAAAAAATCCAATCAGCAGGAACGCGAAAAAATCCAAAAGGAGAGATGATCTATGGATGGCAAAGAATTGTTTGATCTGTTTGGGTTGAATGCCGAAGAGGCGGATATCCTCGCAGAAGAAAGCGCCGAGGGCGAAGAGATCTCCAACGAGGAAAGCGCCGAGGGCGAAGATATCTCCAACGAGGAAAGCACCGAGGGTGAAGATGCGCAGGAGCACGGTTCTCCCGCATCCGAAGAAGACCAAACACCGCCCGAACCGCCCAAAGAGCAAACGCGCGAAGAGCGTGCGCGCCATGCGGCTGCCCGTCGTCGGGCAGAGCAACAAGCGGCTGTAGATGCCGCGGTGGCCAAAGCAACCGAGCGTTTCGACAAGGCAATACAGGCGGTGGGGATTCCGAATCCGCAAAACGGGGGGAATCCGTTCCGATCGTTGAAAGAAATCGAAGAATACAAGCGTACTTTCGATGGCCGCGCGCGGGCGGAACGTATGGCAAGCGGGAATCCCACGGAGGAAGATATCCGCGCCATTGTAAGCGAAATGCCCGAAGTAAAGGCGGCGGCCGCCGTTGCACAACAGGCACGTGCGGCCGAAGCGGTTGCGTTTGAGCGTGAAGTAGAGGAACAAATGCGGAAGATCCACGAGCTGGATCCGTCTATCGATTCGTTGGAAGATATCTTGACATCCGATTGCGCCGAGGTTTTTTCCAAAGCGGTGCGCGAGCATCGGATGAATTATCTCGACGCTTTCCGTTTTGCCAACATGGACAAGCTTGCTGCCATGCGGCAGGAGAATGCGCGCCGTGAAGAAGCGGCGCGTCACGAAGGCAAAAGCCATCTGAAAACGACCACATCGCGTGGGAATGGCACGGTTGTCGTGCCTGCCGCCGAAATGGCGTTGTATAAACAGTTGATGCCGGAGGCGACGGAAGCAGAAATCCGCCGCCATTACGGCCAATACAAAAAGTGAGGAGAAAACGATATGTTCAAAATCAGTTCCACCCGTGATGGGCGCACGCCCCCCACGGAGTATTTACCCGCTGCGGCGGGTACCTTCGGCATCGGTGATGCGCTGGTGTTTTCCGAGGGCGTGTTGGTGCCGGTAACCGGTGATTTGGGTAACGGTACCGCACATGGTCGTCACTACCTTTCGATGGCCGAAAAGACAAATGAAGAAGGCGGCTTGCTGCCGGTAGTGGCGGTAGGTGAAGATGTGATCCTCGACGTGGTGCTTACCAAAGCGGTCGAGGGTATTACTCCCGGTGCGGTGTGCACCTTGTCGGCCGATGGTAGTTTGAATGCTGTGGCCGAGGGGGGCGCATTTACCGTGTTGGAAAGCGAAGGCAGCGATGCCGGCTGTGTACAGCGCGGCGTGCTGGTGTAAGAAAAGAGAGGAGGATACATAATGAGTGGTATTGTGTTCAGCGAAGCATCCGGTGTGAATGATTCCATTTACGGCAAGAGTCAGGCGCCCATTCGGATGTTTATCGAAAAGAAAGGTGAGGCGTTTGAAAACGCCTCCATCGTGAAACATCTGTTTATGACCAGTCCGTCCAAATCGGCGCTGGAAAAGTACACCAGTCTTACAGCTATGAACGGCTTTGAGGCGACGGGCGAGAACGGTGCCTATCCTGTGGACGAAATGCGCGAGGGTCCCTCCCGTGTGATCGAAAATATCACGTGGAAGGATTCGTTCCCCATTTCCCGCGAGATGGTGGACGATACGAAGTTGCTGGATCTCAAAAAGAGACCTGCCAATTTCATCACCGGCTATTACCGCACGCGTGAAAAGTTCGGCGCGGCGCTGTTCGGTGCGGCGATCAGCGGAAAGAAAGAAATCAAGTACAACAAAGCCAAAACGTCGGCTCTGTGCGCGGACGAAAAGACGCTGTTCCACCAAAAGCACTCGGCGTTGGTGAAGGGTGACGATCAATCCAACATCTTTACCGATGCGTTCTCGGTGGATGCGTTGGGTGCTCTGGAATGCGCCATGCAGAATTTCCGCGGCGAGAACGACGATATTTTGGACGTGGCGCCCGACACGATCTTGATTCCGAACGTACATACGCTGAAACGTGCAGTGTTTGCGGCTGTCGGTGCGGATAAGGATCCCGACACGGCGAATAACGGTTTCAACTACCAATTCGGTCGTTGGAACATCATCGTGTGGCCGTACCTCAACCAGTTTATCGAGAAGGGTACGTTGCCGTGGATTCTGCTTGACTCCAAGTACAACGAGACCTACGGCGGCGCCGTATGGCAGGATCGCACGCCTTTGGAAGTGCGCTCTACCATCGACGACAATACCGATGCCAACGTGTGGCGCGGGTATTCGCGCTTCAATGCCGGTTTTGTGGACTGGCGCTTTGCCGCCCTCGGCGGTGCCAAGGAAGGCAGCACGCTTATTCCGTAAAAATTTTTGGAAGGGGGACGGGCGAACAGGGCTCGTCCCCCTTTTGTCCTGAAAGGAGAGAAAAGACATGACATTGGATGGTGTGATCAATGCGGCTGCACAAAAGATGCCGCACACCTATGAGCGCTCTATCGTGATTGGTTGGATCAACGCGTTGGAAGGGCGCATCCAGTTGAATGTGTTCGGCGGCTGCTTGGACGAGACAGTAGTATATACGGAAGATACCGACGGTTCCACCGAGTTGATTGTGCGACCGCCGCATGACGATATCTATGAACTTTGGGTGCGTGCGCAGATCTGTGCTGCCAACGGCGAGTGGGATGAATATGCCAACGCGACAGAAATGTATAACGCGGCATATGCCGATTATGTGCGATGGTTTGCCGAATATTACGGTACTCACAAACGCCGTTGCGGGGATCCGCCGCATTATCTCAGCGCTTACGGAGTGGCGGTAAAAAACGGCTTTGTCGGCACGCCGGAAGAGTGGTTGGCTTCACTTGTCGGCCCGCAAGGCCCTGTTGGCCCGCAAGGCGAGGACGGCCCGCGAGGTGTGCAAGGGCCCATTGGCCCGCAGGGTGTATCGGGTGTGTATGTTGGAAGCGGAGATATGCCCGAAGGGTATAACGTGCAGGTGGATCCCACGGGGGATGCCGCTGTGCGCATGACGGTGGGTTCGGTCGTCACTTTGCCGGAAGGGGCAGAAGCCACAGCGGAGATTACGGGAACACCCGAAGCACCCGTTTTGAATTTGGGGATCCCGCGTGGTGCTAAAGGATCCCGTGGAGAACAAGGCGATTCCGGCCCGCAGGGGGAAATCGGGCCTGCCCCCTCAATCGGAATAGGAAGCGTGGATGTCAGCGCAACAGGGGCGGCGCGGGTTTATATCACAAAGGGTGCCGATGGGAAGATTTTGTTGAATTTAGTGGTTCCACAGGGTGAACAAGGCGAACGCGGCTTAAATGGTGCTGACGGTGCCGATGGTAAGGACGGCGCAAACGGTTTGACACCGTATATCGGCGCAAACGGGAATTGGTGGATCGGTGACGCCGACACCGGCACGAAAGTGCAAGGCGAAAAAGGCGAGCCGGGCGAAGCGGGGAAAGATCTGACCGACAAGCCGTGGGTGCTTCTTGAAAGTGCAACGCTGAAGGAAGCGGTGACGGCATTTACCTTCAACCTTCCCGCAAACACCTACAAGGAAGTGTGGGTGGAGGGCGAATGGACGGGGTCCACAAGTCGGAGCGTAGCCATGTCGTTCTGTGAGCCAAGGAGTTGGCACAATAATTTGTCTTCCTAAGACCGCTTGGCCTCC
>JAZSHJ010000095.1:0-2857 GCA_045533175.1 Acutalibacteraceae bacterium | reverse complement strand
GGCAGGGAAGCAGAGTATGGCAGACCGTGGTTGGGAATATAGTGCCGGGCGTGAAGCGCTTTCCATCGGCAACCGTTTGGTGGCAACCTTTGCACGGGCAAACGTGGCCGCCAACCTCTCGTCCGTGCTCAACCAGTCGGCGCAGTTGCCGATGATTTTGGCAGAGTGTGGGTCGGGAAACGTGCGCCGTGCCATTACGGACATCCTCACCGGGAAAACGCACCGCACCATGTTCTTCTCCGAATCCGATTTCGTCACCGGCAAAAAAGGCGTTGACAGCCTCACCAAAACAAAAGCGGATAAGGCAGTGGAAGCGTTATTCAAACCCCTCGAACTGTCCGATCGTTTGCTGTCGGCGATCGCCGTGCGTGCCGCCTATCTCAAAGAGGTGAAAAACGGTGCTTCGCACGAGGCGGCGCTCCGTGCCGCCGACCGATACGCATCCAAGGTGATGGGTTCCCGTGTCAAGGGTGAAAAACCGCTGATGTTCCATAGCAAGAGCATCGGGTGGCAGATGATCGACATCTTCCAAGTGGAAGCGTTGAACTCGTGGGAACACATCTCGCAGGATCTGCCGCGCGAATTCCGTGATACGCAAAAGCGGCTTGGTAAACGCGCGGCATCCAAGCAGTTGGCGAAGGTGATCTTCAACACATTACTGTGGGCGTTTTGGCTCAACCGATTGAGCGAGGAACTGTACGGCGGTACACCGGCGCAGTTCGACCTGTTCGGATTGTCGGCGAACTTCGTGGCATCGGGCGAAGGCATCACCGTGAACGAGGGGATTCGCCGCGTGATCGATAACGCGTGGCAAAAAATGTTTGGCAGTCGCCTGTTCGGCACCGATCCTTCCGATAAAAACGAAAAGTTTGATTGGGGTGCAGCGGTAGAAGATACCGCCTATAATGTATCAAACGAGATTCCCTTCCTGCGCAATGTGTCGGCTCTGTTCGGTGTGGGTGACAGCACACTTCCGATGCCCAACGTGGCAGGCGGTGTCAAGGATCTTGCCGATTCAATCAAAAACAAAGGATTGTTTTCGGGTGAAACGGCACAGTCGGCAGGTGAGCTGATCGCGCAGTTCCTGCCCGGTGGCCGTCAAGCACAAAAGACCTATGAAGGTGTTAAGGCGATGGTGCAGGGCGGCGTGTACAAAGGCTACGGCGATGATAGGCGTTTGCAGTATCCCGTGGATGGCACATGGGACGAATGGATTCGTGCGGTGATGTTCGGCAAAGCAGGGCTCCCCGAAACATCTGCATATTATGCCTCCGGCGCAAGCGGGCTTTCAGCGGAGCAGACGGCGGTGTATGAAGAAGTGGTCGCGCTTGGCGCCGATCGCAAGGTTGCGTACAATACGATCCAATCGATCCGCGCTGTTGGACATACCGATACCAATGGCCTTTCGGATGAAGAGGCGAGGAGAGTGCGTGCCGAGGAGGCTCGCGCTCGGCGGGACGCGCTGCAAGCGGCAGATCTTACCGACGAGCAGAAGCTGGAAGTTTACAACGGCATGATATCCACCACCCACGCCGATGCGTTCGTCGCTATGATGGATGCCGGCATGACGTGGGACGACGTGATGAGCGTCTATAATGAGTTAGAGGCATTGAAACCGGAGAGTGGGAAGAAGTCAGTCAGCAACAAGCAGAGGTATGCGGCTGTGGCGGAAATGGATCTCTCGGACGAAGAGGGAAAAGCGGCGTTGTCACTCATTATCGCAGGTGATGCGTATGAAAAGATGGAGGTTGCATGTGAGTATGGTGCGACGCCGAAGCAATGGGCACGGTACTACGCCGCGGCCGATAAAGACGGCAACGGTACGATCTCACAACTGGAAGCAGGTGTGTGGTTGAAGGATATGACCGATCTCACGTCGCAACAGCGAGCCGCCCTGTGGCAGACCACAAACAAAGGCTGGGATCCGAGAAGCAATCCCTTTGACAAGTCAATCGGTTTTAAGGTGCAAGAGGCGTTGAAAGACGCGGAAGAGTAATCAAAAAAGAAATCCATCCAACGAATTGTTGGATGGATTTCTTTTTTGCCTTAATTGTTCAAAGGCAGGAGTAAAATGAACACCGAATGGCATACATACAGCGCCAAGTGTTCGGATACTCCTCTATTGGTGGAGCCGGGGGGAATTGAACCCCCGTCCGAAAACCACTCATCACAGCTTTCTCCGAGTGCAGCCGATCGTTTAGGATTCCCCTCGCCGAACGCCGAACGGCAGGCTTTCGGTTACGGTAGGTGCAAAGCCGTGGCGTGCGCCGCACCAAGCGCGCGCTCACGTTCACCGCTCATCGACGCTTCATTCCCGACCGCGGTACTTCGGGATGAAACGGCAGCCTAATTAGGCCGCAACAGCAACAGTAGTGTTGTCGTTTGTTTTTTAAAGTTTACCGATTTTATAGCGGGTCGGTGCCGCTACTCGCTTACCGTGACTTGCGACCCCCGTCGAAACCTTTACGACCCCATATCGTTTGTCACGCTTTTATTATAGGCGGTTTCGGGATGCCTGTCAACAGGGTTTTTCCGACAATTTATGCCGTGTTGACCGGTATCGTATACATACGGGGTATCCTTCTGACCTCTTGACGAATGCCCCGTCTTTTGCTACACTCATACTGTACATCACCTCTAAGGAGGGCGTGACAATGAAGATCGTGATTTTGGATAAAGACACGTTGGGTGCGGATATTGACCTTGCGCCGCTGCAGGCGGTGGGGGAATGCGCCGTGTACGGTACCACCACCTCCGAAGTGGTGGCCGCCCGCGTGATTATGATGACAGGGGGGAAAGGCGAGTGCGACCAGATAGACCCCATGTGTGTTTCGGGCACCAGCCCCATCGAGGCCGC
>JAZSHJ010000067.1:0-6172 GCA_045533175.1 Acutalibacteraceae bacterium | reverse complement strand
GATTTCTGGGGCAGCAATTACAGCGGAACCACCACCGCCGCCATGAGCAATGTGTTCATGCGGGAGTATCCGTCGGGCGGTGCGGCGATCATGTATATGGGCCCCGTGGTGACGGACTACGATCCTCAGTCCCAACGTGGATACAAACCTGTGTTATTGGCCTTGTTACAGGATGTGCTGGAAACGTATACCGATTCCGCCGAACTGTTTACTATGCCGGGTGAGCAAGCGCGTGGTTACATCGGAGAGGATGTGTATGTATTGTACGACAACGGCAGGGTGGAAAAGGTAAAGGAGTAACCCAATGGCGATTAAGGAGATTGTTATTCAACACGTACCGTTCGGCCGTCCCGATACAGCGGATATTCTACGCCAAGTGAAGGACAGCGGTGCGACGGCAGTACAGTTGTATACCTTCTGGAAGGATTTTGAACCGCACGGCGAAGGTGGGTTTGATTGGGATCGTTTTGATTCGCAAGTGCGAGAAATTCAGAAAGCAGGTTTGCAATGGGTACCGTTTTTGTTGATCGGTCCAAAATACGCCGCCCCCGAATGGTGGCTTTCCGATCCGCGTCACAAAGGCCTCGTTTGTTTGGAACATCACAAGGAAACGCCCATCGAATCCATTTGGAACCCGGCCTTTCGCGTCCAGATTACCCGCATTGTACACGCATTTGCAGAGCATTACCGACCGTGGGGGGTTATCCAATCAATACAACCCGGCATTTGCGGCGATTACGGCGAGGCAATCATGCCGGTGCAGGGCAACTGGCCCGGGGATTATCACACCCACATGGGCTACTGGTGCGGCGATGCGTTTGCTGTGGCGGATTTTCGCCGTGTGATGCAGGAAAAATACGGCACAATTGAAGCGCTGAATGCCGCGTGGCGCACTCGTTACGTCGGATTTGAGGAAGTTTCGCCCGTGTTGCCGCACAAAGCTCCTTCGCGCACCGCGCGGTACGATCAAACACGGTGGTATAAAGATGCGATGACGGATTTTGCGGAATTTTGGGTGGCCACCTGCCGCGCCGCATTCCCCGACACGCCGATCTACTTGTGCACGGGCGGTGTGGAAGAACCCGAACAAGCCTCCGACTTCGCGGCGCAGGCCAAAATGTGTGCGAAATATCAAGCGGGGTTGCGCCTTACCAATGAAAACAGCAACTTCTTTGATAATTACTTTTTCACAGCACTCACTCACGCGGCGTGTGAGCAATACGGCGCATATCTGGGGTTGGAACCCGCGGGGTTCATCACCGCCGAAGGGGTGTGTGCCAGAATGTTCGGCTCGGCGGTGTACGGCAACCGTCAGATGATGTATTATTACGGCAATATTTTCCGCGAAGGTATGCCGGTGGGGGAGAGCGCATACGACGAGCGCAGCGAGCGATTTATGCAGTATCTGCCGCTTTTGCACGAAGATAAGACGGTGTGCGACACCGCCTTCTTCTGGCCGGGGGCGGTCGGCTCGTTCGGCGGTGGCATTCCCGATGGGATTCATCCTTTTGTAATCATGTTGCGCCGCTTAACCACCGTAAAGCCCGTGAACGAACAGATGATCGCGGATGGCGCGCTGTCGCAATACAAACTGCTTGTTATCCCGCCCACCGCATTCACCGATCGCGACACGTTGCACAGGATTTGCGAATACGTGAAGGGCGGCGGCAAGGTGTTGGCGCTCGGACGCACGGCGGATATCGAACTGGAAGCGGTGGAGGAATACGACGAATTATTCGGCATTTTGCCCGACAGCGAAACGGGTATGGGCGGCGCACACTATCACGTGAGGAGCGAGCGTTTCGCGCGTGTTGCCAAAACGAACCCGTATGTTCACAACCGCGGTATGTTCGGTTTGCATCCCGACACGGTTGAGATTACAGGGTGCGATTTCTGGGGCAGCAATTACAGCGGAACCACCACCGCCGCCATGAGCAACGTGTTCATGCGGGAGTATCCGTCGGGTGGTGTGGCGGTGATGTGCCTGGCACCGCACGACTTCGGGTATGATCCCAAGCAAGAACGGCAACCGCTGATTGCTTCTTTGGCGATGGATATGTTAGAGGCCTACACCGATTCGGCAGAGCTTTGCACTCTGCCGGGTGAACGGGCACGCGGTTACATCGGAGAGGATGTGTACATCCTTTACGACAACGGCGATATTCAAAAAGTGCATTAAACCAAAAAACGAGCCTTGACCGTTACGGTCAAGGCTCGTTTTTGTTGCATATTACACGCGCTTGACAGAGAGGGTAACGGCTTCGCCGTTGATATCCCATTCCTTCGTGTACGCGCCGTCTGCAGGGGCGACCGAAGCAAGCGAATCCGCGAGCACCGCGGCGCACAGTTCGTCCGCGGCATTGGCGATGACATCTGCCATCTCGCCGTCTGCTTTCGCGGTCACGGTGATGCGATCGGTCACTTCAAAGCCCGCTTCTTTGCGCATGGTCTGCAGTTTGCTGATCAGTTCGCGCACATGGCCTTCCGCGATCAACTCAGCGGTGAGGGTGGTGTCCAACGCCACCGTCACACCGTTTTCGGTGAGGGTGAAGAAGCCTTCCTTCTGCTCGGTTTCGATGAGCAGATCTTCGGGAGCAAGCAGAATGTCCGCGCCGTCAATGGCGAGGGTAAGGTTGCCCTTGGCATCCAATTCCGCTTTGGCGGCCGCGCCGTCCAGCGTGGCCAGCACTTCGCGAATGGCACCGAGCTGTTTGCCGTACTTCGGGCCGAGCGTTTTCAGCTGCGGTTTGAAGCGATAGGAAACAAAGCCCGCGGTATCGTTCGTGAACGCCACCTCTTTGAGGTTCAATTCGTCACGGATGATGCCCACGCATTCTGCGTTCGGTTCGTGATCCGCCTGCACGTACATCTTCGCCAGCGGCTGACGGTTCTTGCGGTTCGCACCGTTGCGCGCCGCACGTCCCAACACCACGACCTTCAGCACTTCGTCCATGTCCGCTTCCAATGTTTTGTCGATCAGCGCGGTATCCGCCACGGGGAAATCGCACAGATGCACGCTTTCGGGGGCGGTCGCATCCACCGAGCAAACCAAGTTGCGGTAGATATCTTCGGTCATGAAGGGAATCATCGGGGCGGCCGTCTTGGCGATGGTGACAAGCGCGGTGTACAAGGTCATGTACGCGTCGATCTTATCCTGCTCCATACCGGGCGCCCAGAAGCGCTCGCGGCCGCGGCGGACGTACCAGTTGCTCATTTCATCCACGAAATCTTGCAGCGCGCGTGCCGCTTCGGGGATGCGGTAATTCGCGAGGTTGTCGTCCACCGCCGCCACCGTGGTGTTCAGGCGGGAAAGCAGCCAGCGGTCCATCACGCCGAGCTTCTTGGCATCCAGCGTGTATTTAGTGGCATCAAAGTTGTCGATATTCGCGTACAGCACGAAGAACGCATAGGTGTTCCACAACGTGCCCATGAACTTGCGCTGACCTTCCACTACCGCTTTGTCGTGGAAGCGGTTGGGCAACCACGGGGCGGAGTTGATATAGAAGTACCAACGAATCGCGTCCGCACCGAACTTCTCCAACGCGTCGAAGGGATCCACCGCGTTGCCCTTGGATTTCGACATCTTCTGCCCGTTTTCGTCCTGCACGTGACCAAGCACGATGACGTTTTTGTAGGGTGCTTTGTTGAAGATGAGGGTGGAGATGGCGTGCAAGGAATAGAACCAACCGCGGGTTTGATCCACCGCTTCGGAAATGAAGTCGGCAGGGAACTGCGCTTCAAACAATTCTTTGTTTTCAAACGGATAATGATGTTGTGCAAACGGCATCGCGCCCGAATCGAACCAGCAGTCGATCACTTCGGGCACACGGTGCATCTCCTTGCCGCAATGCGGGCAAGAGAAAATAACCGCGTCAATAAAGGGACGGTGCAGTTCAATGTTTTCGGGGCAGTTGTCGGACAGTTCCCGCAATTCCGCAATACTGCCGATCGCGTGGCGGTGTCCGCATTCGCATTCCCAAATGTTCAAGGGCGTGCCCCAGTAACGGTTGCGGCTGATGCCCCAATCCTGCACGTTTTCCAGCCAGTCGCCGAAACGGCCTTTGCCGATGCTTTCGGGAATCCAGTTGATGGTGTTGTTGTTGCGGATAAGATCGTCCCGCACGGCGGTCATCTTGATGAACCAGGAGTCGCGCGCGTAATAGATCAACGGGGTGCCGCAACGCCAGCAATGAGGATACTCGTGCTCAAACACAGGGGCATCCACCAACAAACCGCGGGTTTCCAGATCAATCAGAATCGGGCGATCCGCCTCTTTGCAGAAGATGCCGGCCCACGGGGTTTCTTTGGTCATTTCGCCCTTGCCGTCCACCAGTTGCACAAACGGCAGGTCGTAGTTACGTCCCACGTTGGCGTCGTCTTCACCAAAGGCGGGTGCAATGTGCACCACACCCGTACCGTCGGTCAGCGTAACGTAGTTGTCGCAGGTGACGTACCAGCACTTTTTGTTCGGGGTGACAAAATCGAACAGCGGCTCATACTCTTTGTACTCGAGCTGTTTGCCGGGGAAGGATTCCAGCACGGTGTACGACTCTTTCAGCACGGTGTCCGCCAATGCGGCCGCCATGTAATAGACCGTGCCGCTTTCCACCTGCAGTTTCACGTATTCGTGTTCGGGATGCACGCACAGCGCCACGTTGGAAGGCAGCGTCCACGGTGTGGTAGTCCACGCGAGGATGTACGCATCTTCGTCACGCACCTTGAAACGCACCACGGCGGAACGCTCTTTCAGCGTTTTGTATCCTTGTGCCACTTCGTGAGAGGAAAGGGGAGTGCCGCAACGCGGGCAATAGGGCACGATCTTGAAGCCCTTATACAACAGGCCTTTGTCGTAGATCTGCTTGAGCGCCCACCACTCGGATTCAATGAAATCGACGTGATAGGTCACGTACGGATCGTCCATACCCGCCCAGAACCCGACCGTGCCGGAGAAATCCTCCCACATGCCTTTGTATTTCCAGACGCTTTCTTTACACTTTTGAATGAAGGGCTCCAAACCGTATTCTTCGATCTGTTCTTTGCCGTCGAGTCCCAGCAGCTTTTCCACTTCCAGTTCCACCGGCAGGCCGTGGGTGTCCCAACCCGCTTTGCGGGGGACCATACAGCCCTTCATGGTGCGGTAACGCGGGATCATATCCTTGATCACGCGGGTGAGCACGTGGCCGATGTGCGGTTTGCCGTTGGCGGTGGGAGGGCCGTCGTAAAACACGTACGGATCCCCCTTGGCACGGGATTCAATACTCTTTTCAAAAATGCGGTTTTCCTTCCAGAATTGTTCGATCGCCTTTTCGCGTTCGACAAATTTAAGGTCGGTCGGTACTTTGTTGTACATCCAAAAAACCTCCGTTAAAATAAAATACAGCGCCATCCGCAAAAAGGACGAGCGCTGTTCCCGTTATACCACCTTGTTGCTGTGTACTGACATACACGCTTCCGCTAACGGGGAAAACCGTCGCCGCCTACCGGGGTGAAAACCCGTTCGGAGCGCCACTCGGGAGGGATCTTCACCGTCACCGTCACATC
This sequence comes from Acutalibacteraceae bacterium, assembly GCA_045533175.1. Lineage (GTDB taxonomy): Bacteria > Bacillota > Clostridia > Oscillospirales > Acutalibacteraceae > SIG588. The sequence goes on along the minus strand of JAZSHJ010000067.1, from coordinate 631 downwards.
GGGCTTCCACCGCCCCCGACTCGCTTTGGATCGTGTGATCGGATACTCATCTCCGTCATCGCGTTTAAATATATAAGTACTATACCACATCATTTGCGGGCTTGTCAACAGTATTATTCCCGCAGAATAAACTGTTGACATAAAAGCGTGAAAAATGGTATATTGTAAAGACGAAAGAAACCGAAAGGATGAGGATATATGACAACGGATGTGGCCATGCGTTTGTTGCGTGAAGGAGCCGTTGCCCCGACGTACGGTTCGGCCGAAGCGGCGGGGGCGGATTTGTATGCCTGTTTGGAAGCGCCCGTGACGATCGAAGCGGGGGGGACGGTCATGATCCCCACAGGGGTGGCCATGGCGATTCCTGCGGGGCTTGTGGGATTGGTGTACGCCCGCAGCGGGCTTGCAACCAAACGCGGGCTTGCCCCTGCGAACAAGGTCGGCGTGATCAAGTCGGATCGTAGCCATGTCGTTCTGTGGGCCAAGGAGATGGCACAATAATTTGTCTTCCTAAGACCGCTTGGCCTCCGACTTCATGGCGATTCCTGCGGGGCTTGTGGGATTGGTGTACGCCCGCAGCGGGCTTGCAACCAAACGCGGGCTTGCCCCTGCGAACAAGGTCGGCGTGATC
>JAZSHJ010000024.1:0-20303 GCA_045533175.1 Acutalibacteraceae bacterium | reverse complement strand
GATAAAGAAACAGACAGCCACTTTAGTGGCTGCCTGTAATAGTGATGCGATAACAAACCCTCAGTACCCCTTAGAGGGGTCAGCAAGTACTGACCCTTCTAGGGTCTGAGCAAACCACTAGTTTACTAGTGGTTTTGATTTACGGTAAAGCCGAAAGAATCTCTTCCCCACCGTTGACAAACACTTCCACCGTGTACCATAAAGGAAAACGGTTGCAAAACCCTCTTGCCCGCGGTATAATATAGTTAAAGAAAAGGAGGTGCCGTATGATCGACCGCACACGAGTTTTGGACAAACTGGACGAGTATCTGCACAAAAATGATTACGGTGCCGCCGAACGGCATCTGCGCTATTGGCTCGCGGAAGCAGAAGCCGTCCGTGACGCGAAAACGGCGTTGCTGATACAAAACGAATTGATGGGACTTCTGCGCAAATGCGGCCGCGGTGAAGAGGCGGTTGCCACCGCTGAAACGGCACTTAAAACGGTGTCCGATCACGGCCTTACGGAACAAGTCGGTGCCGCCACCACCTATTTGAACTGCGCCACCGTGTTCAAGGCGTTTGATATGGCAGAACGCGGAATCGCGCTGTTTGAAAAAGCACGGGAGATTTATGAGCGCGAACTCGCCCCCGACGATGCGCGGCTGGGCGGTCTTTACAACAACATGGCGTTGGCGTTGGTGGATCTGCACCGTTTTGAGGAAGCACGCGCCTTGTATCAAAACGCGCTGGGCGTGATGAAGCAAGTGGAAAACGGTGCCCCCGAAGCGGCCATCACCTATTTGAACATGGCCTCGGCCGCAGAAGCCGAACACGGCTTGTTGGATGCGGCCGAAAAAATCGAGGACTTGTTGGACCTGGCCGAAGCGTTGTTGGAAGCGCACGAACAACACGACGGCAACTACGCCTTTGTGTGTGAAAAGTGTGCCACGGTGTTTGGTTATTACGGCCGTTTTGCGTACGAAAAAGAACTGAAAGCGAGGGCGACGGGTATCTATGAAGGGACTTGACCTTTCCGAAAAATTCTGGCGAGAATACGGCGAGCCTTTATTACGCGAACAGTTTTCCGGCGTGTTACCGCACATCGCGGTAGGACTTGCGGGGAGTGGTTCGGAATGTTTCGGTTTCGATGACGCGCTTTCACAGGATCACGACTTTGAACCCGGTTTTTGCATCTTTCTGCCGGACGAGGAGGCGGTGGATCGCCGCACCGCATTTTTGCTGGAACGCGCGTACGCCAAACTCCCCCGCGAATTTATGGGATTTGAGCGCGCGCCTCTCTCCCCTGTGGGCGGCAACCGTCACGGGGTTTTGCGACTGGGTGAATTTTTACAAGACAAAACGGGACGGGCGGACGGTGTCCTCACAGGGCAGGATTGGTTTTTTGTGCCGGAACAATCGCTCGCTGAAGTGACAAACGGCCGTATATTCCACGACGGAAACGGACATTTCACCACCGTGCGAGAGCAACTTGGCTATCTCCCGGAAGACGTGCGACGCAAAAAGCTCGCGGGACATCTTCTCATGATGGGGCAAGCGGGACAATACAACTTCCCGCGCTGTGTGAAGCGCGGCGACACGGCGGCGGCGCAACTCGCCGTGTGCGAGTTTGTGAAAAGTACCATCCACGCCGTCTTTTTGCTGAACCGCACCTATCGCCCCTATTACAAATGGCAGTTCCGCGCCCTGCATGACCTATCGCATTTGGCCGATTTGGCTGCCCCGCTGGAATACCTGCTCTCCACAGGCTGTGTTCCCGATAAAGACGCGGTGATCGAACAAGTATCTGCCGCCGTGGTGACGCAGTTACGGGAACAACATCTCACCGCATTTTGCGGGGATGAATTGGAAGGGCATGCCTACGCCGTGAACAACAGCATCGAGGATGTGAACATCCGAAACCTGCACGTGCTGTACGCTGTATAACAAGAAAAGACCTGCCGCGGCAGGTCTTTTCTTTATCCTTTGATCTTTTCGAGTTCTATCTGAATGCCGTCTTTCACCGAAGTGAAATCAGCGGCGGTAAGTCCCGTGACACGCAAAATTTTAGAGGCATCGATATCCCGATTAAAACGGCGGTCGTACACCCACGCCCATGGCTGACGCGCCACGGCGAAGTTGTCGTTCACAAACTCCTCTTCGGTACACCAATTCACTTTCAGCCCCACAAGTTCGCTGTAATAATCCGCCACTTCACCCCAGGTGAGCCCGTGTCCCGAATAGACGGTGAAGGTTTCACCGATGGCATCCTCCTTAAACAGCAGATGAGCGATCAACTTACCCGAGTTACCCGCCCAATCGAGTCCCGCTTTAAAATCCCGCACCATCGCGGGCAAGCGCATCGTCTCACCACGTGCCGCGTATTCCGGTATCTCGCGGGCGCTGTTCATCACGAGGTCAAGCCGTCGATCGGAAAAGGAGATGACGGGACGCACGATGGTATAACGCTCACCCGCACATTCGTGACGCAAGAAATCCTCTGCCACCGCTTTGCGAATCGCGTACGTTTCGGTCTTCACAAACTCTTCGTCCCGCGACACGTCCAACAAGCGGGGGGCGGTTTCGGTGATGGGGTGCTGTTCGTCCGCATACACGCGATAGGACGAAAGGAAGATCAGATGATCGGTATTCGCCATCAACAACGGATGCGTTACCTTGTATTTCTCCACGTCTGCGTAATGCAAGAAATTCACAATGCCGTCGTACCGCGTGGTTTTGAACAACGCGGCTAAATACTCATCCGTTGCGAAAGCCTGAAAATAACGTAAGCGCTTGTTGTCCGACACCTTCTCTTCGGGACAGATCACATCCACCCGATGACCGAGAGAAAGCAATTCCTGTGCCGTGTATGTACCAAGCGTACCGCCGCCCGCAATGAGCAACACTCTCTTTCCCATTTCATTCACCTCTCCCGTATTTTAACATAGTTGACGGAAGAAACAAAACATGCTATTCTGTTGACGGCAAGGTAATATTCTATGGAAAGCAAGGGGATTTCATGGATGAATGATACACATTTTTTGAATTTCTTTCTGTTCAACGATTTTTCCTTCAACGGAGCACAGTACCGCGATAACCGCCACGGCATTGAACGGCATTTCTTTGCATTCATGAAGGCGGGACGCGGGCGTATCGTGACCGAGCATGAAACGCTGGAACTGAACACGGGCGATATGTTTTACATCCCCAAGGGACTGAAATATCAATCCTATTGGATTCCCGAGGGCACGGTGCGATTCGATTCCATCGGCTTTTTGTATTTTCCCACCCCATCGGACGGATACTGTCTGCAAAAGATCCCGTTTGACGAGGAATTGTGGCAAGCGTTTGCCCCGCTTTCACAGAGCAAAGAGCGCAACTTGACCTCCATAGGGCAACTCTGCCGTTTCATGGGGTTGGTGGAAGCGCGGTTGCGTCCCGCTGCGCACAGCCGTGCGGAGGAAGTGGTGAATCAACTGTTGGTGCATATCCAAGAAGATCACACCCGCACCGTCACCGAATACGCCGCCGCTTGCCGTATCAGCGAATCACAACTGTACAACTACGTTCGACAGGTGCTGGGCAAAACACCCAACCGCCTGCGGCAAGAGGTGGCTTGCCAAAAGGCGATCGATCTTTTATGTTCCACCGACCTTACGGTGGAACATATCTGCGACCGCGTGGGGTTCAGTTCCGCCTCCTATTTCCGTAAAGTTCTCGCCGCGGTACACGGCAAAACACCGGGTGCTATCCGCCGCGAATCCAAAACCATATAAAAAAGAACTCCCGAACCGTGTTCGGGAGTTCTTTTTCTCTTATTCGTCGTCTGCCAACGTAGCTTCCATTTCCGCCTGGATAGCGGGATCATACGACAAAAGCGGGGATACGTCCTTGCCGCGGATCTTACGATCGACGTAATTCTTGGTGATTTTGAGCACCAGCGGGAACAAGGTGAGCACACCGATCAAGTTCGGAATCATCATCAACCCGTTGAAGGTATCCGACAGATCCCACGCAAGGCCGCCTTCCATCACGGCACCCGACACGATCATCGCCACAAAGATCACTTTGTATATTTTCACGCCCTTGGTGCCGAACAGATACTCCACCGCTTTGGATCCGTACTGCGACCAGCCGAGCACGGTGGTGAAGGCAAAGAACAGCATGGCGATCGCCACAAACGCCGTGCCGAAATTGCCGAAATACATACCAAATGCCTGCGATACCAGCGTATCCCCGTCGGCACCCGCCGCGGGCGCACCGGTGGAAAGGTTGATAAAGCCGGTGGACAGCACCACGATAGCCGTCATGGTGCACACCACGAAGGTATCGAAAAACACTTCAAAAATACCCCACATGCCCTGCTTCACAGGCTCTTTCACATTGGAGGAAGAGTGCACTATAACCGACGAACCGAGACCCGCTTCATTGGAAAACACACCGCGCTTGAAGCCCTGCGTCATAGTGGTTTTGATGAGTGCGCCGATACCGCCGCCGACCATCGCCGCAGGGGTGAACGCAAACTTGAAGATCGCCGCAAACATGGCACCGACTTTTGTGATGTTGAAACCGAAAATAATCAACGCCCCAATGACGTATGCTACCGCCATAAACGGCACCACCACTTCGGCAAAACGAGCAATGCGCTTCAAGCCGCCAATGATGATGAGTGCCGCCAACACCAACAACGCCAAACCGAGGATCAAACGGATCACATCGATTTCCGTGCCCGGCACGGTGCCGAGGGTGGTGTTTTTAAAGAAGGCTGCATCCATGTTCAACACGATTTTGTTGATCTGCGCCATGTTGCCGATGCCGAAGGATGCGAGAATGGCAAAACAGGCAAACAGCACCGCCAGCACCTTGGACACGGGCGACAGCCACTTGATGCCGTAGCGCTTGCCCAAGCCGTCACGCAAATAATACATCGGGCCGCCCGACCATTCGCCGTCCTTGTTGCGACGACGGTAGTAGATACCGAGCAGGTTTTCCGAAAAGTTGGTCATCATACCGAAAAACGCCGCAACCCACATCCAGAACACCGCGCCGGGGCCGCCGATCACAATGGCCGCCGCCACACCCGCAATGTTGCCGGTGCCAACCGTTGCCGCCAACGCCGCGCACAGCGCCTGGAATTGCGAAATGGTTTTTTTATCGGCGCTTTTTGTCGCTTTGCTGTCTTTTTTAAACACGCTCGCAATGGTCTTTTTCCACCAATGTCCCAAGTGACTGATCTGGAACACTTTTGTACAAACCGTGAGCAGAATACCCGTGCCTATCAGCAAGATCAGGCCGGGCAGGCCCCATACCGCGCTGTTGACTACCCCGTTCACCGAGGAAACAGCATCCAAAAATTGTTGCATTCTTCCACCTCAAAACAAAAAATTTTGACAGCACGCAGAAATACGTACTGTCAAAAGAATGTGAACACATAAATTGCGTCTTTGTCCTTTTGCCTGAGAGTTTACGTAGTTTCTACGCTTGCACCTTCGGCCCTCACATACGTGAGCGTCTCCAAAGCTCCGTCCTCGTTCAGTCCGTTTGTTCTGAACGTCTCATCCGGATATATAATTGTCGGCAATGATTATAGCACAACCTTTATGATTTTGCAAGTGTTTTTTATTTGCTTTTTCCCAAAATTTCTTTAAAATCCGCCGCCGCAAAAATACCGCATACCAGCACCACCACGGCACACCCCACGGTGAGCAAGGAAAGTTCCACCTTGCCGCCCAAAAGCAACGTCCATACCGACGAAAACACAATGGCCCATGCGGAATAGGTCACGTTGAGCGCCATGGCCTTGGATGCACCGATCTGTGCGATAGCTTTGTAATAGAACAGGTACGACACCGTCGCCATCAATGCCGCGATCACAATGGTGGGCAGCAGCCAGCCCGTTCCCGCCGTGAACAAACCAACCGTGAATTTCCAGCCGCCGATCACGGGAAGGATGACGATACCGTACACCAACGCCGATGTGGTCTGACGGATCTGCAGCGCGTATTCATCGGTCACTTCGGGATCCTTCAGGCATTTCGCCAGCACCACCGCCTCGATACCCCAACCGAAGGCGCACATCAGCGCACCGAGCAAGCCGAGCCAGAAATTCTGAATATTCAAGGTGGGATCGTAACTGAGACCATACACGCCAAGCAAGGTCAGCACCAAAAAGAGCCATTGATACCACTTCATCTTCTCTTTCAAGAAGAGATAGGCAAGCACGCTGCCGATAGCGGGAAAAATAGCGCTTGCCACCGCACCGATGGACGCCCCCATATAGTTGACCGCCATCACATAACCCGTCATGCCGATCGGGCCGCCGATAACCGCCGCCGCGACAACCCACTTGCCGCTTTTGGTCTTAAACGCTTTCCACACATTGCCGAGATTGCCCCGCACGCCGTTATAGATAAACGACCACACAGCGGAACACGCATCGTGAAGGAAGGTGCTGACAAACGGTGCCAAAAACACCGCTTGTTCGGTGGAGCAAAACGGGCTCATTGCCAACGCAATACCTAAGATCACCGTTTCAAGTGCCCACGTAACACCCGCAATAATTCCTGCAAACATCGCTCATATCCTCCTCAAATGTTTTCAAACGCCGTGATATTATCTTTCAAACGCGCATAACGCTCCACAGCCCAATCTTCCATCGGTTGCCCGTCATAGGGCACGCGGGCTTTCGCCCACAGCGTCCACAGAAAATCCACATAACATTTCGCGGCAACAAAATGCTTTTTATCGGTCACCGTCGGTTCACGATCCAGATAGGCTTTGAGCAACATCTCTTCGTGCACTTCGTCGAAGCCCGCTTCAATGCACACGTCCGCCACATCCCACATACCGTCGTTCATGCCGGCGTATTCCCAATCGATAAGATACATCCGCCCATCGCCTTCCACCCAGTTTTCACACAAGGGATCGTTGTGACAAGGCACTTTTTGGGGGTTCACCGCGGCATCGATCTCGGCTTTGATGCGCATCACTTTTCCTTTGTTTTCGACATAATCCGCAAACATAGGCACGTTCATGTCGGCAATGATCTTCTCGTAGCCCGCCGCCATATCGAACACCTCAAACGATACACCCGTGTCCGCACCGCAGGAATGCATTTTCTTGTAGATCTCCGCCATCTGACGGATGTGTCTCTCTTCATGCAACGTTTCGGAGGACATGGTGACCGCGTTGGGAATAAACACCGTCACTTTGGATCCGTCTTTACCGAAATAGAGCAACTCCGCATCCACCCCGAGATCACACGCCAAACGGGTGCTGATCTCCTCGTCGTGACGCACGATCAATTCTTCCGTACCTTCGCCGGGAATGCGCACCACGTATTCTCGCCCGTCGTCCAACGTTACGTGATATGTATGGTTCGTAAGGCCGCCCATACGCGCAATATCCTTGTAACCATCCACTCCCAACACGTCCGACAGCAGGTTTTGAACCTGTGTAAGATCGGCTTTCACAATCTCTCTCACGATTTACACTTCCTTTAACTCACAGTTTTCATAGGTGTACTGAAAGCGGCGTCCGCCCGTCAAAAAACACATCCCTGCCGCCGCGTTATCGGCCGTTTTGTACGCGGTCACTTCGGTGATATCCGCTTCACGGCATCCCAACCTTTGGGCCATGGATTTTAAAATAGCCGAACGCGTATCGTTCACGTAACTTTCATCAAACACCCGCAACTCGTCCAGCGTGTCAAACTCAAAAATGACATCCTCGGCATAGCGGCGAATCTTCATTTTCAAGGTGTCAAGATTCTCCATGAAAATGGATTCCCACAGTTTATCCGCCGTGGCAGGATGATCGTAGATTTCTTCCAAAACGGTGAGGAACCGTCGGCTGAACTCCTCCGACCAGAAGGTGTGACCAAGCATATACCACGCATCTCGACCGCCGATCTGTACGCAATCGATGTACCCTGCATCGTCTTCGGTCATGCACCATTCCTTCGTTTCGCCGTCGGCGTATACGGCGGCATAATACGCATCGTCCACTTCTGCTTCAAAGGGGTTTTCGGAAAAATAGTTGTCCGATGAACAGATGTAGGTGTTGCCGAGATAGTCCCGCGCCGCCCAAATACTGGCGTTGTTGTTGCGGGTGAGATAGTCGTTGTTCTCCACTAAGATCACGCCGCACTTTTCCGCAAGGTAGGAAAACTGCTCTTTTTTGTAACCGACTACCAACACGATCTGTTCAATACCCGCTTCACGCAGTTGACGGATCTGCCGTTCGATCAGCACCTCGCCCTTCACTTCGATGAGTGCTTTGGGGCGCTCGTAGGACAACGGGGCAAAACGGCTGGCCGTCCCCGCCGCCATAATCACGGCATTATCCACTTTGTAACCCATACGACATCCTCCTTAAGGAGCTTTGTGCTCTTTGAGCACGGTTTCTTCGCTATAAAACTCCCAATCGGATTTATCCCAGATATCCGATGTGACGGCATACCAGCCGGACGGCAGGAAACTGTTGCCGTTGTTGACGTTCACATCCCAATCATCCGAAGCAATGATAAATTGGTCGTGTGCCGTTTTTTCGGCATTGTTGATCGGCTTGCCCGTAAAGGGGTTCACAGGATTTTCGATCGCACCGTCAAACGCGATGGTAGGCACGTCCGCCTGCGTCATAAACTCATCCGACGTCGTGAATCCCGTGGCGTTATAATCCTTCACCATCAACAGCGGAAACACGCGTCCGACATCCAAATAGCCAAGATTCAATTCATTGGGAAGCAACCACAAACCTGAACCGTGATCCGCCACCAGAATGATCTTGGTGTTGTCGTACACCCCGTTTTCGCGCAGGTAATCAAACCATTTGCCAAGTTGCAACAGCGCCGCCATGTTGGTTTGATAGTGTGTCATATCCGCATCTTCCACAATGTTCAGCGTCTGCCCGTTCACGGTGAAACGATCCGTGTTCGCTTCGTCGAAGGCGGTGTTGTCCACCACTTCGGCAGGTTCGTATTCCGGTTCTTTTAACAACATGGATTCATGTGTCACGTCGTTAAAGAAGAAAAGGAAGTTGTCTTCTCCGCCTTCGGTGATATGCGTCATAGTTTTAAGATTGCACAGCGTCGTGTAGGGATCCATGAACGTCTGGCTGAGTCCTTCCGAACGGGACACCCCTTCTCGCGTTTGGGTGGTGGACACCCCCTGCACCTGTGCTTGGTTGTATGTGCCACCGCTGTACATACCGCTTTGCATACACAGCGGCATCGCTTTCATCAAACTGAAGCAGAAGAAGTTGCGGTGATTGTTTTGAATGGTGCGTTCTTTCATTTCGGGAGTGCCGAAATACCCTTTGGTAATGTACTTCTGAATGGTGGGATACTCGTCGTAAATGGACATATCGGGTACCCACGCATAGTTGGCGTACGGCGCATCGCACACCGTCACGTTATACCCGTTTTGCGCAAACAGCGCCGGCATCACTTTGAGCGATTCGTTGTGTTTTTCTTTTAAAGATTCGTTTTCGCGTTTGTTCATCTCCACGGGAGTGTATTCATAACCGCCCATGGTGGGGGGCACACCGAAGTTGGTATTGCCTCCATAGGAAATGACGTTGGAATAGTAGGTAAAACCATCGAACGCTTCTTTGAGTTCGGGTTTTTCGTTCACAAGGAACGGCACCACTTCTCCGAGTGCGCGATCCAACATGATGACCACCACGTTTTGCCCGTCTTGGCTGAGTTCAAAACGCGGCACACTTTCGTTCACCCGCTTGCCGCTTTTCAGTTCACCCACCGAACGACCGACGGTAAACAGATTGACCGTCGACATCACCACCAGCGCCAAAGTAGCGGCAATCAGGATCGCCCGCACCGCTTTGGCCCAATGAACAATAGCAAAATACAAGACCGCCGCCAACACGCCCAGCACCGCCAAATTCATCACGATCTCATACGCCGTGAAACTCACAGCCGTATCGTACACAAGCGCGGCAGACAGGTTGCCGAGATTGGTGCCGAAGAACATATAGTTCATCGTTGCCACACCGCACAACACCCACAAGATACGTTCAAACAGCACCTTGCCTTTTGGGGTGGCAAGCCAATAGAACACCCCCACCCACACAAGGAACGTGCCCACCGCCATGCCGGCGGAGCTCACCACGTACCACAGCGGATGGTGGAAGTGGTTGATGTCCACGAACTCCTGCGGAGATGCTGCAAGATAGGTGGTGGGAATGGTGAGACCGATGAACACCGCCAAAAACAGCGCACCTACCAAAAACAGTTTACGATTGGGGGCGGGCCATTCGCCCTTGAACTGCCACTTAACGTTTGCCTTCAGCACGGCGATCACCAACGGCAGTTGCAACAACACACCGATCACGATCAGCGCACCCCACGCTTTGGGAATACCGAGTTGCCCTGCAAAAGCGGAAGACACCGCTGCCCCGACACCAAGCACCGACAGCAGGATGCGCAACACCTTCTGCGGATTTTTGAGCTTGTAAAATATGTTCTTTACCAACGAAAAGACATTGTTGAGTGTCCAATAGAACACCAAACCCGCAGGCGAGGTGTACAAAAACACCAAGAAAAACAACGCCATACCGTACAGCTGAATTTTGGTTTTCAACGGAAACCCTTTCAGGTACAATGCGCTGGAGATCACGTTTACGAGCGTCATCAATATGGGCAACAAATTAAGCGTTATCCCACCGATGACCAACAATCCGTCGGGAGAACCAAGATCGGCGATCGGGCCGAGTGACGCACCGTTCAGCGTTTCCAGATGAGAAAGGAACTGGTATGCCGCCATAAAGAAGGGAATTTCCAACAACAGCGAAACCGAACCGTGCAACACATCGGTGGGTTTATAGTTGTTCTGGCGATAATACGCTTGCAAGATCATCATGCGTTCGTCGCCCGAAAAGGTCTGTTTGATATGCGCCACACCGTCGTGCAGTTTGGCTTCCACGTCACGCGCTTGCTCTTGCATGGCGTCCGCACGGCGATACAACGGCAACACCAACACGTTCATCAGCAAACTCAACACGATAATGGATAAACCGGGATGGTTCACCAGCTCGTTGGTCAACTGAAAAATGATCTCAAACACCAGTTTCAAAGGGCCGATAAACACCGTTTCCGCAATAGACCAAAACGTCATTTGTCATTCCCCTTTCCGCTTATCAGTTCGTCATATTTCGCTTCCAGATAATCTACCGTGCGCACGGCACCTTCGGAAAAGTGCTCCCACGTTTCCGCTTTCACCGCGCGCCGCCCTTCGGCGTATTCGGGAGCAGACAAACATTCGTCAATAACCTCTTTGAGATTTTGCATATTTTCTTCGGTTAGTTTGCAACCGATGCGGGGCAAGGCGGTGGTGGTCCACAACGGTTCGTTCATCCACCACGCATCGTACGGACTCAAATCAAAGTCGGGATCGGTATAAATCACGGGTTTATCATACACCAACGTGAAATCAAAGATAACTCCCGAAAAATCCGAGATCAAAATATCCGAACGGCGAAGCACGTCGAAATTGTCGGTATCGCGGTTCCACTCAAGTTGTTCGGAATCGGGATACTTCTTCATTAACTTTTCGATCATTTCGGTTTCGGAAGTAAAGGATTGCGGGTGAGGACGCACGATCACGTGATACCCCGTTTTCAGCAACACATCGATGATCTTACCGCCGTACACGGCAAAAATGGCGCTGTCCCCCCACGAAGGAGCCAGCAACACGGTGCGTTCATGCGCAAAGGCCTCCCCTTCGCGCGCCAAACGTGCCGCCATTTCATCCATATACGGAATGCCGATCATATGCAGTTCTTTGGCGGGCAAAGCGCGCAATTCTTCCAAACGGCGAATGTTCTGTGCCTGATATTCACCCGACAACAAAATCGCATCGTAATAGTCGATGCCGAACATACGGTACAGCACAATTTCGCTGGCCGCGTGCGGAATGTGCACGTAATATTGCACATCACGCGAACGCTTCCATTGATACACATCCAAGCCCGGCGTAGTGGACAACACGATCGTCGCGTTCAAAAAATTCAAGCGGGCATACATCTTGTTCCCGCTGCCGATAAATTCTGCCTTCACATGAGGATACCCGCAAGTCAGGGCGGGATCGTCCTCCGATGCGGTGAGGTACACAACGTCGTGACCGCGACGATCCATCTCGCGGCAGATCGGCTCGAACACCGACCAGTACCTCTTGTTATCCGAAAAGATCACAAACGGTGTTTTTTCATGCGTGATCTCCGCCTTTCCCCCGCTGACCTTAAGGCGGATCTTGAGCCAAAACATACGCAACGAATACACGGCCGCGCCGATAATACCGAGCAAAACCGTAAACAACATACTTCCCGTACCGGGATCGATGTACAGCAGCATAAACTAACCTCTTTTTTGTAATAAATAGGTAATATATACAAGTTTCAGTCTATCACAGATCGCCCCAAAAAGCAACACTTTTCGTCCCAAACAAAAAAAGCCGCAGTCACGCTGACGCGTGCCGCGGCTTTTTGACTTACAGGTTGTAATACTTATCGAACTCAGCGGGATGCGGAATGGCGGCCATCTGGCGGCATTCGGTGCGCTTGTTCTTGATAAAGTTGCGGATGAGTTCCTCGGGGAACACACCGCCTTCGGTGAGATAATCGAAATCCTTTTCGAGGCAATCCAGCGCTTCATCCAGCGAGGTGGGCAGGCCCTTTAGCTTCGCCTTCTCCTCTTCGGGGAGGTTATACAAGTTCATATCGTAGGGACCCCAGCCGTTGGCGTGCGGATCGATCTTGTTCTTGATGCCGTCCAAACCCGCCATGAGGATCGCCGCATAGCAGAAATAGGGGTTGCAGGTGGCGTCCGGGTTGCGCAATTCAAAGCGACGCTTATCGGGGCTCTTGGCATACGCGGGAATACGGATAACCGCGCTGCGATTGGAGGTCGCATATCCCACCGTCACCGGTGCTTCAAAGCCGGGCACCAAACGCTTGAAGGAGTTGGTGCTGGGATTGGTGATGGCGCACAGCGAACCAATGTGTTTGAGCAAACCGCCCATGAAGTAATGTGCGGTCTCGCTCAAATGCGAATACCCGTTATCGTCCGAGAAGACGGGTTCACCGTCCTTAAACAGGATCATATGCACATGCATACCGCTGCCCGCCTCGCCGTAGATCGGCTTGGGCATGAAGGTGGCACTCTTGCCGTATTTGAGTGCGGTGTTGTGGATGATGTATTTGATCATCATCGTAGCATCCGCCATGTGCACCACTTCACCGAGCTGAGGCTCGATCTCGAACTGGCCGGAAGCCGCTACTTCGGGGTGGTGATAATTGATCTCGATACCCGCATCCTTCATGTGCATGCACATCTCGCTGCGGCATTCGTAAGAGATGTCAAAAGGTTTCGCAATGTGATAGTTCTTCTGCTTCGGCACCACCACACCGTGACCTTCGGTATCGGAGTTCCAATAGGACTGCTTCGCATCCACCGTGGCACCGATGTAGCGACCTTCCACCGCCCACGTAACATCGTCAAACAGATAAAACTCAAATTCGGGCAGGATCTTCATCTCATCCGCCACACCGCTTTGTTTCATGTATTCCACGGCCGCTTTGATGATGTTGCGGGGATACTGTGCAAGCGGGCGGTTTTCAGGTGTATCAATAATCATCGCATTGCCCGTCATAGACAGGGTGGGAATGTCGCAGAAAGGATCGATCAATGCGGTATCGGGATCGGGAATGAACACCATATCGCTTTTTTCCACCACAGCATACCCGTAGTTGGACGCATCAAAACCTATGCCGCTTTTCATTGTATCCTCCGAAAAGTTTTCGGCAGGAATCGTCACGTGACGGTACTGTCCGTTGATATCCACCATCTTAAAATCAACCATTTTAATGTTGTTTTCTTTGATAAGCGCCAGAATATCCTGAACCGTTTTTGCCATTACAAAACACCTCGTTTTCAAATTTTATAACTACGGTAAAGTATAGCAATTTTTTTCTTTCTTGTCAATTTATTTCTCATAAGACCGCGATGCACATGTCACAGCGTTCGCGAATCGCGGTGGCCGAAAAGTACGCCTCTTCCAACGGAATCCACTCTTCAAAAAACCGTTTGGCCATCGCGGGGGTGTTGCGCTGTCGGATGCGCGCCTTTTGCAAGTCGGGTGACACATCCAAAAACACCGAAAAATCGTAATACGGCGCAAGGGCAGGATGCATGGAATACGCTCCCTCGATCACCGTGAGTGGCGTTGGTGCAACGCACACTTCGCGGCCGAGTGTCATCGTCCCGCAATCAAACGGACGGTAACGCACCGCCTCGCCACGGCAAAGCGGTTGCAACACCTCTTCCTCAAAGCGCTCCCGATCCATATTACCGCCGATCTCGGCATAGCGGGCGGGGGTACGTTGTGCGGGACGCAGAAAGAAATCGTCGGTGTGAAATACCGCAGCACCGTACACGGTGTTCAACAACCGACCAAGCGTGGTTTTTCCCGCGGCACTCCCTCCTTCGATCGCCACGCGCACCGCCCCGTTTGCAAGACGTTCGTCCAGCGCGGCAAACAACAGTAAACAGTCCTCGGGGATATTCTGCCCCAACTTGGCAAGGTGACGACGGGTTTTCTCATTTTGTTCCGAAACTGTCATACGCTCACTCCCGTCAATCACGTGTTTGCGATTTGTCAAACAGCATTACCAACAGCGGCACCAACACGATCTGTGCTGTAATACCCGGAATTGCATTAAAAAACGCCCCCGAAAGGAACATCGCCGCCGTGAACGCACCGCCGCGCACACCCATGCACAAAAACATGGCGGCACCCCACACCAAACGGCCGACAATCATCGCACCGAGCAGGGATACGTAGATATATGGCTTCTTACGGGGCAAGAAACGGTGCAAAGCCCCTGCCACCGCACCGTAGGCGGCCAGTTCCACCGCCATACAAACGGCATTGGGAAACAGCAACGGTGCGCCCAACGTGAACGCGCGAAATAACGGCGCGATCAACCCAACAGCCGTTCCCCACGCCCCTCCGCAGAAGAACCCGCAAAGCAGCACGGGAATGTGCATCGGACACAGCATCGCACCAAACTGTTGAATCTGGCCCGTTAAAAAGGGCATTATGTAGGAAAGCGCCAAAAACAACGCAGACGCCACCATTTTAAACGAACGATCGTGTTTCCTCATAACATTCCTCTGTATCGGTAGTTTCCTCGTTTTTTCGATACCATTGTATCATAAGAGCCATCATTATTCAAGCGCCTTGGCACGAAATTACAGGAACGCCAAAATGCGAGAATATATCGCACCGCAACACGGCATTACTATAAGGAAAGACGGAGGTGGCACATGAAAAAACGAGATTCCGTTCGCCCGTTCGGCACAAAGGATAAAGTAGGGTATATGTTCGGCAACGTGGCGAATGACTTTACCTTTACCATGGCCAGCATGTTTCTCACCGTATTTTACACCGACGTGTTAAAGATCAGCACCGCCTTGGTGGGCACTTTGTTTTTGCTTGCCCGTGTGGTGGATGCCTTTACCGACACCGCCATGGGACGCATTGCCGACAAAGTGAAAGCGGGCAAAGCGGGCAAATTCAAACCGTGGCTCTTGCGCATGTGCGGTCCCGTGGCGTTAGCGAGTTTTCTGATGTATCAGACTGCCGTGGCAGACGCGGCCATGTGGGTACGTGTCGTGTACGTGTTCACAACCTATCTTTTGTGGGGTAGCGTGTGCTACACCGCCATCAACATTCCTTACGGTTCCATGGCGTCGGTCATGAGCGAAAATGCGGATGACCGTGCTGCACTTTCCACCTTTCGCGGTGTCGGCTCACTTGTGCCGCAGGTGCTGGTGGGCGTGGTCATGCCGATTTTTCTGTACACGACGTTATCGGACGGCACACAGGCGGTCAACCCCACAGCATTCCCCATTGTCGCATTATTGCTTTCACTTGCCGCCGCGGGATGTTACCTTTTGTGCTACTACCTGTGCACCGAACGCATTCTCACGGATACTTCAAAAAGAGAAAAGATCCCGTTCGCACAAACCGTCAAAACGCTCTTCACAAACCGCGCACTCATCGGCATCGTGATCGTATATGTTTCCTTCCTCGGTGCGCAGATGCTGAATCAAACCATCAACAATTATATTTTTAAAGACTATTTTAACAACACATCGGGACTCACCGTAATCAATGCGGCAGGCTTTGTTCCCGCGTTGGCTTTGGCCCCTGCCGCCGTACCGCTGGCCCGCCGATTCGGCAAAAAGGAACTGGGCATCGTCGCGGCGGTGATGGGTGCGGTTTCGTATATCCTCCTGTTTCTTCTGCACACAAGCAACATGTGGATCTACGTAGCACTTTGCATCGTGGGTTCTTTGGGATTCGGATTGTTCAACTTGATCGTCTGGGCGTTTGTCAGCGATATCATTGACGATCACGAGGTGAAAACGGGCCGCCGCGAAGACGGCACGATCTACGCCGTGTGTTCCTTCTCCCGCAAGATCGGCCAAGCGATCGCCAGCGCCATGGGAGCGTGGTCGCTTTCGCTGATCGGCTATGCGGAAGGGGCCGCCAAACAAACCGCCGCCGTTAACAACGGCATTTACAACATCGCCACATTGATCCCCGCCGTTCTCTACGTCGTAGTGGGTGTGGTGTTGGCGTTTGTGTACACGTTGGATAAAAAGACGGTGCTTGCCAACACGGACATTCTTCGCAAGCGGCGAAACTCCGCATAAAAAACGCGTCGTTTACCGCAGTAAACGACGCGTTTTTAAACACTATGTAATTATTTCACATCAACCGTTTCCGGTTCGGATTTTTCTGCGGCCACGGCCGCCTTCTCCCCTTTGCGGGTAAATCGGAAAAACACGTAGTAGAAGAACACGATGTATAAAAGGAATAACGCCACCACGCCCACAGGATACCACAGCGGACTGCCGCCCACCAAATTGTACAGAATATCATATGGCGTGCCGTCCCCTGCCATCAGAAACATGTAGTTGTAATCCACCAGTACGTTGGCGATGTAAGCCACCACGCAAAAGCCGATAAGAATGCCGAACGTCCATGGGACGTTCTTCTTTTTCATCCCCGCCATGCGGGCAAACAGAATGTAGAGCGAAGCAAACCCCGAAATGCTGTGAGTGATACCCGACACCATGTTGTCAAACGACAAAACGGGATAGGCGTTGTAATTCTGCCCTGCACCGATGGTGCCGAACACAGCGCCCAAAACACCGAAGATACACACAAAATCCACCGCCGCATCCCGCACCGCCCCGCGTGAAAACGCTGCCAGGGGCAAAGCAATCAACTGAATGCTGCACAAAAACAACGGCAGGTTGTAAAGAATGGCTTCGGCACTTCCCTCCACCACACAGGCCAACACGATCTTAAGCAGTTCCAATCCGTCGATCAGCAACGCCGCCGCGACCAACACACGGTTTTTCTCCTTATCCGTGCGTAAACGGTTGCGCTGCCCGAGCAGTACCGCCAGCGCCACCATCAGCACGAGCAGCGACCCCACAAACGTCAGATGTTGCCAAGACAAATACCCTTCGGGTGTGCGGGTGTACCCGCCGATTCCGAAAAACTCCTTCATCTTGATCCCTCCACTCTCGCTTATTGTAGCAAAAACTGTCAAAAAAGTAAAGAGGTTGTTACGCCAATCACATCATACATCGGTTTCGTTCAGTAAATAATCCAACATTTTCTCGGGGTTTTCCAAAAAGCGTTTGGTTACCTGATAATGTTCGGTTTCTTTATATTCCGCCTTATGAATACCGTGTTGTGAAAATTCCAGGATCTCCGCTTCGGGAAACGCCAAAAGAATCGGCGAATGCGTGGCAATGATAAACTGGGAATCCTTCTTCACCAGTTCGTTCATTTCCGCCATCAGCGTGAGCAACCGCATGGGCGACAACGCCGCTTCGGGTTCGTCCAGAATGTACATCCCGCGGCCGAAAAAGCGGTTTTGCACGATGGCAAGAAAGCTCTCGCCGTGAGATTGGCGGTGAAGCGACACGCCGCCGTATCCTCCGATGATCTTCGGATCGAACGACGGTTCTTTATCCATGTCATCGATATTGGTAGCCACGTTGTAAAGACTTTCGGCCCGCAGAAAAAACCCGTCTTCGGCATATCCGCGCTTGGCGATGCTCAGATGTTCACACAGTTCCGAGTGGGTGGCGTTGGTGGAAAAGGTAAAGTTCTTTGATCCGCCCTCGGCGTTAAACCCGTACGCCACCGCGATGGCTTCGAGCAAGGTGGATTTACCCGTCCCGTTTTCCCCCACGAAGAAGGTGACGTTGGAAGAAAACGCCAGCCGTTTTTCACGGGACAGATATTGGATAACGGGCAGATCATTTAAGTAGGATTCCTCGTGCAAACGGTTGTCAAACCGTATTTCGGAAATGTATTTCGGCATCGACACGCTTCCGCCTCCCTTCGCCTGTACTCCACAGTCAGTATACCATACGCACACCCGCATTTCAACAGAAACCGCATACCCAATGATATCTTCCCCTTGAAGTTCGGTTCACCACCGCCTTCCTGTAACCTATAACAAAGAATTAATGCCTTAATTATGGTTGCGGGGGCAAGACTCCAAATATAAGGTGCTCGAAATAGACGAGCATAGCCCACATCAATCGTACGAAACACAACAACACTTACACCTTCGATGTAAGTGTTGTTGTTTCAAAAAACTAAAATAAGATTTTGGGTTGGCTTCTTAGTTGCCGATGCAAAAAACAACCTGTAGTATCTATTGGGGCTTTCGCAGTAGACAGGCATTCACTTTTGGATTCTATCTATGTAGCTTTCAAGCTCTTTTTTGAACCCGTTCCTGCAAAACAGCTGCATCATGATTAATTGCCCTCTGGGATTTCCTTCGACCATTACCCATCCGTTTTTCGTATGTGCCAAATCCCAACCCACATAATGATTGTCCGGAACAACATATGCCAGTTCGTTCACCAATTTGACCGCATTGTCCCAATCCGGAAGTTGAAACCCGGGATACACCACACCGGTGTTCGGATGGGATAAGAAGGTGTTTCCTTTTTCATCTTTTGCCTCGGTGCAGACAATGCCTGTTGTCGGATCCACAAGTGCAAATATACCTCCGCCCGTGGCGTTATCAATCAAGTTCCCACCAACACCTGTTCGCAAAAGCGGATGAAATAAGTGAACCCCCTGTTCATCCCGCACGGTCGGCACCCTTACCGTGTTTACAGAAGCTGCATGGAACAAAGATAATGTACACGACTGCTCAATAAGTTCCTCACAAACAACACCGGTTCCGTCTTTTATCAGTCCTTCAAAACAAGCATCCAGATCGTTGTCGTTAACGCTTACTTTGTAGACACCTCGTCCTCCGCTGCTATTATAAGGTTTTACGATAAACTCGCGGTGTTTACGCGCAAAATTGCAAAAAAGCTCTTTATCATCATTGTTCAACACCAAAATTAAATCTCGGTTATAGTACTTCTTAAAAAGCTTGTAAGACTTTTCCTTGTTGTTAAACAACTCATTGGCTTCAGAAGAATTCATTCTTGCATAATATGACCAACGAATCTTATCCGTAACAAAGGAGTTTCTTCCCTCGGTATTCAAGGTTGGAAATCCATACAAAAAATATTCATCGAACATACATCCAAACCTATGAAGAGAATACACCATATCAATGATGTATTGCTCTCTTTCCTTTTGAGTTGCGTTACTCACGAAAACATCAATGTTTTTATTAATAAACCGCAACCCTCTGTTATAGTATTCTGAGTCAAAAATTTTGTAAAACAACACATAGGTTTTTTTCCAAAACTCACTTTTATCTGCTTTTTTTGCAAGAAATCTTTCCAAAAAATGATCGATTTGCCATGCAGCAATCCCATCGGTTGTCGCTTTCTTTTTCATTTTCATATTCTCCTTTGTCGTGTTGATGGAGGTACTCAAAACTCGTTTAATCTCACTACATCTATCAAATGCGGTTTTGTTTTTTTGCATCCACTTTGTCCTCAAACGCAAAAAGCGGCTTGATAAGCGCACATTCGCGTTTTTCTTAATCCCCTGCAAACTTTTGTGTAAACATGTTGGATTTCACCATTAGAGGGGGTTCTTACATTTTCTTACTTATTATACAACCTAAAAGCAAAAAGTGCAAGGCAAAGTTTCGTTTAACAAGCGCATTTCGACCGCGGCACTCGCTTATGCCTCCCTTCTTCCGCCACCGGCGGCGGTCGGCAACGCGACCCAACGAGCCACGCTCGTCGGACTCATAACCCAGAGCGTATGTGCAAATTCTGCTCATAACCAAAAGAAAAG
>JAZSHJ010000030.1:0-21245 GCA_045533175.1 Acutalibacteraceae bacterium | reverse complement strand
TTTTTGAAAAAGCGGTCGGGGCGTTTTGCCCCGACCGCTTGCAGCAGAAAATCGACTTATTTCAGGCCATTCTCGTACTGCTCGATCATCTTTTTGACCATCTGACCGCCGATGGAGCCCGCCTGCTTCGCAGTCAGGTCACCGTTGTAACCCTGCTTCAGGTTCACGCCCACTTCGTTTGCGGCTTCCATCTTGAAACGGTTGAGGCCTTCGCGCGCCTCGGGGACAACAGACTTGTTCTTCGACATGATAGTTTCTCCTTATCTTTTGCGGCTTTTGGGCCGCTGTAATGTGCAACCGTGTTTGCAAAGGTAGTGTATGCGCGAAAATGGCGTGCATTCGGCCAAATTTCTGCCATTGTCGCCGTTTTTTTCCTTTTGTCAACGCCGCATTTTTTGTGCATACTACCGTTGAAAACGAGGTGTGATATATGGAAAATAAAAAAGCCGACCGGCGGAATGTCGGACGACTGCTGTTGATTGGTGCGGCGGCGGGGGCGGCCAACGGATTGTTCGGTGCGGGCGGCGGTCTTATTGCCGTGCCGCTGTTGATCGGGTGGATGAAATTGCCCGAAAAGAACGCGTATGCCACGTCGCTGGCCGTGATGGTGCCCATCTCCATGGTGTCGCTCACCGTATATGCTCTGCGCGGGGGATTGGTGACCGAAAACACGCTGTGGTATCTGGTGGGCGGTGCCGTGGGTGGTGTGGCGGCGGGCTTTTTGTTTCACCGCATTCCCGTGCAATGGCTTCGTTGGGCCATGGCCGGTTTCTTACTGTACGGCGGCGTAAAGGCGGTGTTGTTGCTGTGATCGTCGAATGGTTGGTTGGCGCGGTGGCGGGGTTCATCAGCGGATGCGGCGTAGGTGGGGGTACATTATTGCTTCTCTATCTCACCGCCGTGGTCGGATTGGATCAACGGACGGCTGCCGGCATCAACTTGCTCTATTTTATCTCGTGTTCGCCTACCGCGCTGTTTTTGCATTTTCGGCGGCGCACCGTGCAATTTCGCCACGTGTGGCCCGCCGCGATCGGCGGTGCGGTGACAGCGGCGCTTGCGGCGTGGGGCACGGTGTATCTGCCCACCGATTGGTTGCGCCGCGGTTTTGGCGTGATGCTGATTTATATCGGGATCAAATGTTTGAAACCAAGGAAACAATCCCAAAAATGATGGGCTGATGCACCACGTAAACAATCAATGCGTGCCGTCCGATAAAGGCCAGCGGCGGGACGTGAGACCGTTTCAACACTTGCGGCAGGCGATGCACATAGCGCCCCAAAAAACTACCCCCAAAGAAGCAAAAGATCCACGGAAGCAGGGGGAAATAGTCGCCCTGCACGCCGCCGATGCGGCCGAGTCCTAAAGGATAAAGCCATTTGATCTGCATCACGCGGCGAGGCACGTCCAGTTCCCACACGTTACGGATGCCGAAAAAACCGGCGGCGTATTGCACGGGCAGGTTCCAACACAGCACCAACAGGATCGCACACACGGCGGCGCCGAGCCATCCGGGGATTTTGGCGATCACGCGATGCAACAGCGCATATAAAAGGATGCACACGGCCAACATGTGAAGCACCCCGAACCAGATAACGTCGTTGGGGAAACCGATCGCCATCACCGCCGTGACACCGCCTGCCACCACCGCGAGCAGAGCACCGCGTTTCAGATTGTTGCGGGAGAGGGTGCAGCAAAGGCCGCACAGAAAGATAAAGATGCCCGCAAACAGCGGTTCCACCGGCATGAAAAAGTCGAACAGTTCGCGGCAGGTGCGGGACAATGCGGTGTGCGCTTCGGAATCCAGATAGTAACCGAAGGTGTAAAACCCGTGGTACACCACCATCAACACCACACACAGACCGCGCACTTCGTCCAACAGGGCGATGCGCGGTTTTTTCGTGCTTTGCATATAGTTACTCCTCTACTTGATAGGGTTCCGTAATGTTGAGCAGGCGCGCGCCGAGTGTCACCGTCATGCGCAAGCCTTCGGCCACCCATTCTTCCGATTCCACCGCCCCGTCGCGGCGGCATTCTTCCGCGAGCGCCCCTTTGGAAAAAGGAAGAAGCAAGGTCACGCGGCGGCGATCGGGCGGCAACGCATCGGTGATGGCTTGCAACAGCTGTTCAAATCCGATGTGCTCTTTGGCGCTGATACACACGGTGGGGCCGTCCGCTTCGGGCAACACGCTCACACGGTCGCATTTGTTCATCACGGTGATCTGCGGAGTGTCGCCGCACCCCAGTTCGCTCAGCAGGGAACGGGTAACGGCCAGATGTTCCGCCGCTTCGTCGGACGAGGCGTCGCATACGTTCAAAATTACGTCTGCGCCGATCGCTTCTTCCAGCGTGGAACGGAATGCGCGCACCAAGTGATGGGGCAGACGCCGCACGAAACCGACGGTATCCGACAACATCACGGTGCGCCCGTCCGGCAGGCGCAGAGCGCGCACGGTGGGATCCAACGTGGCAAACAACTTGTCCTCCGCCAACACGTCCGCATCGGTGAGGGCGTTGAGCAGGGTGGATTTCCCCGCATTGGTGTATCCCACGATGGCCACGGCACAGTAGCCGTCCTTGCGGCGGCGCACACGGTGTTCTTCGCGGCGGCGTTCCACTTCGGCGAGTTCTTCTTTCAGCGCGGCAATGCGGCGCCGAATGTGGCGGCGATCGCTTTCCAATTTGGTTTCGCCCGGTCCGCGCGTGCCGATGCCGCCGCCGAGCCGCGACAGATCACCGCCTTGCCCGAGCAAACGAGGCAGACGGTATTGCAACTGTGCGAGTTCCACCTGCAAGCGTCCTTCGGACGAACGGGCGCGTGCTGCAAAAATATCCAATATTAACATGGTGCGATCGATCACGCGGCAGGGGAGTGCATCCTCCAAATGGCGCTGTTGCACCGACGTGAGTTCGTCATCCACCACCACAAGATCGATCTCCGACTGTTCGCAGATTTCCGCCATTTCCAAAAGGCGTCCGCTGCCGAGATAGGTCGCACGGTCGGGAAACTCCCGCTTTTGGGTGAGCACCGCCACCGTGTCGCCGCCCGCCGTGTGGGTGAGTTCACGCAATTCGGCCAGCGCGGCATCCATATCGTATGCACCGGTATCCACCGCACACAAAAGCACCCGTTCCCGCGGGAGAGCCTGTTCTTCCATTTTTTGCACCTCGTTTTTAATCAGTAACATATACAGTATATAGTATCCCACTAAAAATTGTCTACACTTTTTTAAAAAAATTCGCATTTGTTGGCTTTACAATGCTGTCGATTTATGGTACACTAAAGTGGAGTTAAGCATCACGAAAGAAATGAGGCGGTCGTTTTGTCGGAGATCATCACAAGCGAGAACATTTTCCACTCGGAAAGTCGAGTGGCCCCTTTGCGTCTGCTCCCCATGCGCGGCACCGAAGAGTTGACCGAAAAGATCAACCACTATCTGGTGAATTGGGCGGCAGGCAGTTTTTATTCGGAAGATACTTTTATTGTGGAGTCGGATTGCCCGCGTTTTTCGTCGGGTGACGGCAAAGGTATCATCAAAAGCAGTATCCGCGGCGATGATCTGTACATCATCATTGATGTGGGCAACTACGATTGCGACTATAAACTGTTCGGCCGCAAAAACGCCATGTCGCCGGACGATCACTTTCAGGATCTGAAGCGTATCATCCAAGCGGCGGGCGGTAAGGCGCACCGCATCAACGTGGTGATGCCGCTGTTGTACGGCGGCCGTCAGCATCGCCGCAGTTATCGTGAATCGCTCGACTGTGCGTGGGCGTTACAGGAACTGCAGGCAATGGGTGTGGAAAACATCCTCACGTTCGATGCACACGATCCCCGCGTGCAAAACGCGGTGCCGCTGATGGGTTTTGATAACGTCATGCCCACCTATCAGGTGCTGAAATGTCTGTTCCGTTCTTTCCCCGATTTGATCGCCGACCGTGACCATCTCACCATCATCAGCCCGGATGAAGGCGCGATGAATCGCAATATGTACTATTCCTCCGTGTTGGGTGTGGATCTCGGTATGTTCTATAAGCGCCGCGACTATTCCCGCATTGTAAACGGTCGCAACCCCATTGTGGCGCACGAATATCTCGGCAACTCGGTGGAAGGCAAGGATGTGTTCATTGCGGATGACATCATTTCCTCGGGTGAATCCATGCTGGATATCGCGTATGAATTGAAGAAACGCAACGCCAAGCGCATCTTCACCTATGCGACCTACGCCATCTTCACCAACGGTTTGGACACCTTCGACAAGGCGTATGCCGATGGCATTATCGACGGCGTGTTCGGCACCAATCTGACCTATCGTACCCCTGAATTGTTGTCCCGTCCGTGGTTCCACGATGTGGACGTATCGAAATACATTGCGTATATCATTGCGGCGCTCAACCACGATATGTCGGCGAGTGTGATTATCGATCCGCACGAAAAGATCCGCCAGTTGCTTGCCAACCGCGGGTAACACCAACCTGTTCGCGCCCCTGTCCGAAAACGGACGGGGGCGTTTTGCGTGAAAGAATAAATTAAATTAGTAAAACTTGTGCATTTTGCCGTCGGTATTGCGAAACGCTTGTTGACAATGACGGCGCGGGGTAGTAAAACAAACATGAGTATATTTCCACTACACCCAAAAGAAAGGAAGAATACACTATGACAAAACGTATTTTGTCCCTGGTGCTGAGCGTGGCGTTGTTGCTGTCGTGTGTCAGCGGTATCACGCTGTTCACTGCGGCAAGGACGAACGAGCTCCCCACCCCCTTCATTTGGATGGAGATTGATGAAAACGGTAATGTAACGGCCAGTCGGGAGTTGCAGAATTCCGGTATCGATCCCTACATCCCGACCAAAATTTCCGATGAGGAAGGCTACGGTCTGAAACTTCAGAACCCCGAAAGCCTGGCGAGTGACTGGCAGGGCTTCTGGATCGGCAGCGATGCGTTGTACGGTTCGGATGTCGAAAGCGTCACCATGTTGGTCGAGTACTATATCGACTCTTCGGTGAAGACCGGTGACCAGTTGCTCCGCATCATGCCCGCGTCGGTTTACGATGCGAACGGCGTGAAGCAGGCGGGCGAACAATGGATCGATTACTTCACCAACGGTAAGCCGGATGACGGTAAGGGCAACAACGTGTTGCTGTTGGATCAGACGGCGGTGCTCGCGTACACCTATCCTGCGGCTCAGTTGGATGCCATTCGCAACGAAGGTATGGCCATCGGTTTCAAAGGCTGTGCAGGTTCCAACGGCGGCACGTACATCAAGTCGCTGAAATTCGTGGAAACCAAGTACGTCAACACCGATGACCGCGGCTGTGCGTACATTAACTTTGTACCCCAGGCGGAGCTGCTGTCGGATTACTATCCGAACTTTGTGAAGACGACTGATTCCAAGAACCTTTCCACCTTCCCGGAAGGCACCACCTACACCCACTTCAAG
The DNA here is from genome assembly GCA_045533175.1 of Acutalibacteraceae bacterium. GTDB lineage: Bacteria > Bacillota > Clostridia > Oscillospirales > Acutalibacteraceae > SIG588. The sequence continues at coordinate 15,805 of JAZSHJ010000030.1, read as the reverse complement.
GTGCAGGGCAAAGCGTTGGCTTCCGACAGCACCAAGAACAAGCCGGTGTACATCAAAATGACCGCCAAGGAAGGCTATGAAAACACGTCCATTACCTTCAACCAGTTTGAAGCATACACCCCCAACCCCCAACACGACCGTTGGGCGTGCGACAACGGGTATGCGCATCCGGTCATTGACTTCACAAACGGCGTGGGCGGCGTGATGTTGCCCGAAACCAGCTTTACCAACGGCAACAACGGCAGTTCGTTCCGCTTGATGACGGAAGACGTGAGCAAGATCGCGTCCGTCGAAGTGTACGACGTGACCACCTATTGCAACGAAGCGGCGGCCACGGCCGAGTTGAAGGAACTCTTCCACGAATACAAGATGGGAAGAGAATACGGTGTGACCACCAAGATCGGCGCGACCGGCACCAAGATCACGTGTGATGCGTGTGACGAAGTGTTGCTCGAAAACACCAGCACTCTGCCGCGTCCGTATGTGACTTTGGATACCAAAGGCGGCGTTTTGAACACAAACTTCGCCGTGACCGCGCAAGGCGATCAGGGCAGCATCACCCCGACCTTGATCCCCGGCACCGACGAATACGGTATCCGTTTGAACTACGACTGGTCCGGCTTCAGCTTGGACGGCAAACTGCTTGAAAACGTGCCGCAGGGTCAAAGCGTGACCATGGTGGTGGAATATTACATCGACTTCGACTTTACCACCGAGCGTTGGCAGTTGTTCCGCTATCAGTCCTACAGCGGCATGGCGCTGAAGGATGTATTCACCGATACCGACCGTCTGCTCAGCAAGCGTAACGGCTTGTTCCTCCACACCTTCACGGCGGAAGAGATGGCGGCGATCGCGAATGGCAGCATGAGTTTCCAGATTCTCGGCGCCAGCGTGGACTTTGCAGGGAAAGTGTATATCAAATCCATGAAATTGGTGAACACCGAATACGTGCATCCCATCACCGACAACGGCTATGCGTATATGGATTTCAACGGCCGCGTGGTGTGCGACTATTACGAGGATCTCATTCATCCCGATGCGTACAACATGAATTCGGCGGTGCTCGAGGTGACACCCGATTTCGCGGGTTACACCTACATCAATGTGTTCGGCCCTGCCGCCGGCGGTGATGATAACAAAAACAAGCCGGTGTACGTGAAGTTGTTTGCCACCAAGGGCAACGGAACCGCGACGCTTCCGGAGGTAAAATACGATCAAAGCAATGCCGAAGGCAACTGGACGTGGGGCGCTATGCCGGAAATCACCTTTGTGGATGGTCAAGCCACCCTGTTGCTGAATGCGTGTTTGAAGAACCGCTTGCACAGCGAGGGTTCGTTCCGTATCCCCATGAATCAGATCGAAAAATTGGCCCGCATTGAAGTGTACGATGTGGCAACCTACTGTGCCCATGCGAACGCGACCGTCGAGATGGAGGAAGAACTTCACGCGGCGATGCTCGCGAACGCCCTGAACACGAAGAAGGTGGGCGCGAAAGAAGCCACCACCACCGAAAACGGTTACACCGGCGATACCGTGTGTATCACCTGTGATACCGTGCTGAAGTACGGTGTGGTGATTCCGAAACAGAACGACAGCGGCCTGCCCACCCCCTATGCGCAGTTTGGTACCGAAGGCGGCGTGCTGAGCGCTCTGGGTGCCGACATTCTACCGGCGGGCGAAGGTGTCACCAGCGTGGTTGTGGAAGCGATCGGTGCCACCGGCGAGGCGGGCATCAAGTTGACCGGCGACTGGAAGGGTATTCAGATGAACGGCGTGTCGCTGGCCACCATGGCGCAGGGCAAAAAGGCCGCGCTGGTGATCGAATATTATGTCGATGCCGATCTGACCGGCAACGAGCAAATGTTCCGTTATCGCATTGCCGGCGGCAAACAAGTGGATATCTTCGGCGGTGCATTGGTGTCGAAGCAGTCGGGGCTGATCTGTCACGTGTTTACGGATGCAGAACTGGCGGCGATCGGCAACAGCGACTTTGCCATTGATATTCTGGGTTGCGCAGGCGGCACCGATATCGTCTATCTGCAATCGGCGAAGGTGATCAGCACCGAATATCTGCACGTAGACACCGATGGCGGATACGTGTATACCACCTTTGAGAAGGATACTTTGTGCGATTACTATCCCGACGTTGAAGCACCCAACGCGAACGGCGTGACCTATGCGGATCTGGAAAGCGATCCCCAAAATTATCCCGACACCGATTGGCTGTATCGCTACTTCACGTTGCAGGGTGGTCCGCTGGCCAACAGCCCCACCGCAAGCAAACCGGTGTACATCAAGTTCTACACCACCGATGAATACAAGAACACCACCGTGGCGATCCAAGGTTACGAAGTGACCAACGGCACCAACGCCGGTATCTTCAGCGGCGATGCCGGTTACGCAGCCGCCGTGGCAGAGATCGTGAACGGCGTGGGCGGCGTGTTGCTGCCGAAGGCTTGCTTCACCAATGGGTTGAACCGTGTCGGTTCATTCCGTATCTTCTACACCGAAGCGGTGAAGATTGCACGCGTGGAAGTGTACGATGTGGTTACCTACTGTGCGTTGGACGATGCAGATCAAACGCTGGTGGAAGAGTTCCACAAGTGCATGAACGACAACCGCGTAAACATCAAGATCGTGGGCAAGGTGGATGCCACCACCGAAGCGCCCGGTTACAGCGGCGACGTGTATTGCGCGACTTGTGACACCAAACTGGCCGCCGGCCGTGTGTTGCCTCAGCTGGCAGAAAGCAATCTGCCCGATCCGTACGCTTGGCTTTTGACCACCAACGGCAACTATTCCGTGAAAGGTACGGCGCCGGTAATCACCGGCGGGGCGGGCTCCTTGGAAGTGTTGCCCATCGGTGCCACGGGCGAATACGGTATTCGCTTGCAGGCCGACTGGTCCGGCTTCCTCCTGAACGGAGCGTTCAATGACGTGCCCGAAGGCAAAGATGTCATCATGGCGGTGGAATACTACATCGACAGCGACGCGACCGGTCAGATGCTGCGTTATCAGATCGGCGGTGTGATCGGCGATGCGAGCCACGTGGATATCATGACTTCCTCCAAGGAATGCCATACCCCGACGCTCCTGCTGATTCCGATCAGCGCGGAACAGGTGGCAGAGGCCAAGGCGAATCCCGACTATCTTATCGCTATCATGGGTTGTCCCCCCGGTGCGAACGTGACCTATATTCAGTCGGTGCGCGTGATCGATCCGCAGTATGTAAAGGGTTCGGGCGATGTCGGTTACGATTTCATCTCTTTTGAAGACGAGGCTGTTTGCGACTATTATCCCGACATTCTGGGACAGCAGGCGAACGGTATCACCATCAACAAAACCGAAGAAGGCAAGGACGAGGACGGCGACACGATCCGCTTCGGGTATATCGCGGTGACGCAGTCCTTGCTGAAAGAAGGGGAAGCGAACTGCCCCGTGGTGATTCGCCTCACCTTCAAAGAAGGCAGCAATATCAGCGGTTTCGGTTGGCAGTATCAATGCAAGGCGGAACCGCAGGCGGATCATTCGGAGTTCTTCCAGGCATACAGCAACGTGGCTGACGGCGTGGTGGAAGTGCTCATCGACGAAGCGGCGTTCACCAACAAACTGAACACTCTCGGTTCGTTCCGTGTGCCGAACTCGGTGAAACAGCCGGTGCTCGACAACCTGTTGGAGATCCGCGTTATGCGTGTGAACGACAACTCCGCGCTGAAGGCGTACATCAAGAGCGCCGACGAGCTGCTGGAAGGCAAGACCTATGCATCGCAGGCGGCATTTACTGCGGCGTTGGCGAATGCACAGGAGATTGTGGACGATCTGTGGTCCACCGAAAAGGATATTGCCGATGCGCTGGCGGCGCTCGAAGCGGCCGAAGCTATGCTGGTGGATTGTGACCACAGCATCGGCGTGACCGAAATCGAGGGTTACGTGAAGGAAACCTGCTTGACGGACGGTTACGAAGGCGACACGGTGTGTGTGGATTGCGGCTTCGTGCTGATAGAGGGTAAAGTGATCCCTCACCACACGCTTACGAAGAAGAACGCGAAGGAAGCTACCTGCGACGCGGTCGGTCACACGGCGGATCTCTACTGCGAAGTGTGCAAGGAGATTGCGCAGTACGGCGAAGATATCCCGGCGCTTCCCCACACATGGGATGACGGCGTGGTGACCAAGCCCGCAACGCCCACCGAAACCGGTGAGATCACGCTGACTTGTGCGGTGTGCAAATCCAAGAAGGTTGTGCGCTGCGATTTTGAAGCGGCGATGGCCGACGTCAACGAAGACGGCAGGATCGATTCCACCGACGCCCGTTTGGTTCTGCAGTTCGCGGTTAAGAAGATCGCACCTTCGGAACTGAATCTCGAAACGGCGGATGTGGACGGAAACGGCAAGATCGATTCTACCGATGCCCGTTTGATCCTGCAGTTTGCGGTTGGTAAGATCAAGGAATTCCCGCAAGCAAAATAATATGAGCGCAAGGTGAACTTGCCAAAACAAAAACGGCACCCCGCCGCAGGTATACTGCGGCGGGGTGCCTTTCTGTGATAATCGTAAAAAAGACGGGCACAGTTTGTGAGGTCTCACGAAAACAGCGGAGAGCATTGACGGCGGATGTGGGGATGAGGTATAATGAGTATGGGTTATTTGCGTGGCGACATGCTCGATCATATGAGGTGAAGATATGGTGAAACGATGGATCTCGGCAATAGCGGTCATGGTGTTACTGCTTTCGCTGTTTGGCGGTATGGGATGGTTTGCGGCGGCGGACAGTTTGCCCGAACCGTATTTGCGGATCGATACGGCAAGCGGCGAAACGATATCTAACTGCGTCGTGAGTCACAGCGCAGGCATCCGTCTGACTCCCCACACGATCGACGGTGAAAACGGCTTCGGTATCAAGCTCACGGGAGACTGGCTGGGTTTTTGGACAAGCGGCCGCTTTTTGAAAGATCTGCCCGAAGGGGACGGTGCGTGCCTTTTGGTGGAATACTACGTGACCGAACCCGTATTGGACGATCAGCTGTTTCGCATTATGCCCGCGGGCAATGTGACGGCATCGGGTGATGTGTCCGAAGGCGAACAATGGATCAACTACTTTACCCGCGGTCGTGACGGAGAAGGCTTGGGCAACGACAAGATCGTCCTTGGTCAACGCGGTGTGGTGGTGTATTGCTACACGGCCGAGCAGATCGCCGCGCTCGCGGACAGCGAATTTACCGTGGGGGTGCGCGGTTGCCCCGGCGGGGCAGATCATGTGTATATTCAATCGGTGCGGTTGGTGAATGCAAAGTATGTGGCATCGGCCGATCGCGGATATGCGTTTTACAATACGGTCGAATCTCCTGTCAGCGACTATTATCCCACCGTGTCGGATATGGCAAACTGCCATATGACGCGGCACGTATTGGAAGTGAGCGAGGAGTTTGAAGGTTACGCGTATTATAAGGTGTACGGCGCGCCGACGGCGGTATCTCGCACCGAAAACAAATTGATCTATTTGAAACTTTTTGCGGCCGAAGGCTGCGAAAACGAAACGGTGCGGATCAACGAATACGAAATTAGTGTGAACGGTGCAGAGTCCGATTGGAGCCACGGGGCGGGCGCACCCGACATTGCCGTGTCCATGCAAGACGGTGTGGGTGACGCGTTCCTTATGGGGTGTTTTAATAACACGCTGAACGGATGGGGGTCGTTGCGTTTTCGCATGTCCGAAGCGGCCAAGTTTTCCCGTATCGAGGTGTACGATGCAGGCAGTTATTGCACCTCGCCGCAAGCAACGGAGGAATTGCGAAAAAATTCCATGCGCAAATGACGGCTGCTTCGTTCGGCGTGACGGTGACCGCTACCGCCGCTAAACAAACCACCACTTGCAACGCCTGTGGTGAAACGCTGGCCGAAATGAACATTCTGTTGCCCGAACCGTATGCATGGCTGGACACGGCGGGCGGCACACTCGTGAGCAATTTTGACGTGGGCAAAGACGGGGAGTTCGGCAGTATCACACCGCAACAAATCCCCAACACCAATCAATACGGACTTCGCCTGGATTACGACTGGTCGGGTTTTTGGATGGGCGGCGAACTGCTTAAAAACGTGCCGCAGGGGCAAAGCGTGACCATGGCGATCCAGTATTACACCACCAAAGAGTTTTCCGCCGCCGAAAATTATCAGTTGTTCCGTTACGTCACGGCGGACGGCTATCCGCAGACGGATCTGTTCACGGCTCATCAACACTTGGTCGGTCACCAGCGTGCGCTGGTGTTCCACACCTTTACGGCAGAGGAACTGGCCGACCTGCGAAACAAGGATTTCAAGTTCTACGTATTGGGATGCGAATCGGGCGCCGAACAGGTGTATATCCAATCGGTAAAATTGGTGAACACCGAATATGTGCATGCGGTTGACTATACCGATCCCTATTGCGCTTTTGTGAATTTTAAAGGGCAGGCGCCATGTGAGTATTATCCCGACGTGACGCCGATCTACGGTTTTGACACTTCGTGGGGCGTGTATGAGCAACAAGAAGGATTTGAAGGATACATGTATGTGCGTGTGCACGGCGAAGAGATGGGCGACGAGCAAAATCGCAACAAGCCGATCCTTTTGAAGGTGTATGCGAGCGAAGGATACGAAAACAGCCGCTTACGGTTGGATGCGGTGGACATGAGCGACGAAGAAGGCAACTTTTATTGGGGGACCATCCCGAAAACCTACTTTGTGAACGGCGTGGCCACCGTGATGGTGAACGCGTGCCTGAAAAACCGCTTGAACGGGCTTGGCTCGATACGTGTGTTGATGCAGGAGTTGCCCGCCATTGCACGCATAGAAGTGTACGACGTGGAAACCTATTGCCAAACCCCCGTCACCGATGCCGCGCGGGAAGCAATGCACGAGGCGATGTCGGAATGGGGAATGAACATCACCGTGAAAGGGCGGACAGAACCGACCGATAACGAAAACGGATACACGGGGGACGTGTACTGCGCCACCTGTGAACGGTTGATCAAACACGGTAAAAAGATTCCCGCCCTGTTGCACAACGGATTACCCACGCCGTATGTGTGGTTCGATACCGTCGACGGCGAAGTGTACGGTAACGTGGAACTGCAAGACAGCGGTGTGCACCCCGCGGCCACCCGTATTGATGACGAACATGGCTACGGCATTGAACTTACGGGGGATTGGCAAGGGTTTCACGCGGCGGGCAAGCTGTTTGCCAACGTCCCAAAAGGGCAAAGCGTGACGCTGATTTTGGAATACTACGTTGCTGAAGGACGGCTGAGTGATCAGATTTTTCGTTTTATGCCTGCCCCCAACGTGTTGGCAGACGGCACGCTCTCCGAAGACGGGCAATGGATCGATTGTTTCACCGAAGGGGTGAACGGTCCGGGTTGGAACGTTTTGAAAATGCAGGAAACCGCGCTCGTGACCTACACGTATTCGACAGCCCAGGTTGATGCGTTGCGCGAACGCGAATTTGCGATCGGTGTGCGCGGCTGTCACGGCGGCACCGATTGCGCGTACATCAAATCCATGCGGGTGGTCAATTCCGAACACGTGTGGGAAACGGGCGGATTGGACCGCGCGGATTATGAGACAACACCTCACAGCGGGTATTATCCCCACATTCTCCTGCAGAAAAACAGCGGCATCACCGCTGTGCCCGTTACCGACGGCATCACGTTGGAAGGGGAGTTGAATTGTTACGTCTATGCGGCGCTTACGTATTCGCTTTTGCGGGAAGGGGAGGAAAATTGCTCCGTGGCGGTGCGCTTCACCTTCCGTCGGGATAGTACGATCATGGCGTTCGATTGGCAGTATCAGATCGCTCGCGCGGCGGAAGATGAATTTTCGGCACGCTTCAAAACGATACACAGTACGGTACAAAACGGAGTGGCGGAAATCGTGCTGGAGGATGCCGCATTCACCAACGGTATTCACAGCACGGGTTCGTTGCGTGTGCCGAACACCGCGTCGTGTCCCGTGTGGGACAGCTTGTTGCGGGTGGAAATTTCCCGCGTGCACGATCGCCGCACGATCAACGCGCGTATCCAGGCAGCCGACGACGTGTTGAACGGGACGGTTCCCGCTTCCCGCACGGCATTTGAAGCGGCATTGGTCGAGGCCAAAGCCGTTGCGGACGATCTGTTTGCCACCGAACGAGCCATTGCGGATGCGGTGGTGCGGTTGGATGCCGCCGCCGCCCGGCTGGTGGCGTGTGAACACGCCGCAGGAACAGCGCTTCAGGGATACCGTGCCGCCACCTGCTTTGAAGCGGGATACACGGGCGATGACGTTTGCCGTGAATGCAACGGCGTGGTGAAAGGCGGACGCGGTCACGCGATCCCCGCCCACGAAAAGGTGGTGAAAAACGCACAAGCCGCCGCTTGCGATGCCGCAGGGTACACGGGGGACCTGTTCTGTACCGTGTGCCAAACGGTGGTGAAGCGCGGCAATACGATCCCACCGTTGCCGCACCGTTGGGATGGCGGATGGATAACCGCAAAGCCCACCGCCTCACAAGCAGGGGAGATCACCTACCTGTGTTTGGACTGCGGTGCGGTGAAGAAAGAAGCGTTCACACCGGATACGGTGTATGGTGACGTGGACAAAAGCGGACGCATCGATTCCACCGATGCGCGCCTCGTGTTGCAATACGCGGTGGGCAAGATCGAGGAGGCAGCGCTTGATACCGCCGCCGCGGATGTGAACGGCGACAACAAGATCGATTCCACCGATGCGCGGTTGGTATTGCAATTCGCTGTTGGGAAGATTCAAGAATTTGCATAAGAAAAACGCACTCGTGAACAGGTGCTCACGAGTGCGTTTTTTGTTGCTTAATAGCGGTTATCGAAAATGCGGGTAGATTTCTTTTCGCTGCGGGGCAGTTCGCCGATTGCCACGCCTTTGGGAACAATGGTGAGTCCCACGCGGGTTTTGAACACGGCGCCGACCGCCGCTTCCACCACCGCTTTTTCGGCTTGCGGTTCCATTTCAAAGAAGAGCGTCATGATGTCTCGCCCGTTCAAGTGATCGATCATTACCTGATATTCGCTGCTGACACCCGCCACTTCTTTGAGCACATCTTCCACCTGGCCGGGATAGATGTTGACGCCTTTGACTTTTATCATGTCGTCGCTGCGACCGATGATGCGGTCGATCCGCGGGAAGTGTGATCCGCACGAGCAAGGTTCGGGCACGATACGAGAGAGGTCGTGTGTGCGGTAACGAATCAGCGGTGCGCCCTCTTTTTTAAGAGTGGTAATCACGATTTCGCCCACTTCACCGTCCGGCAGCACTTTGCCCGTCACAGGATCAATGATCTCAATGTAAATAAAATCGTCCCAGTAGTGCATGGGCTCTTCTTTGGGGCAGTTGATGCCGATACCCGGGCCGTAGATCTCGGTCAATCCGTAGATGTCATAGAGTTCTACGCCCAGTTCTGCCGCGATGCGGGCGCGCATTTTGTCGCCCCAGCGCTCCGAACCGATCACCCCTTTGCGCAGGCAGATCTTATCCCCGATACCGCGTTTGGCGATCTCCTCTGCCAACAGCAGGGCATAGGACGAGGTGGCGCACAGCACGGTGCTTTTCAGATCCATCATCATTTTAAGCTGTTTGTCGGTGTTGCCGGGGCCCATCGGAACTGCCATGGCACCCAGTTTTTCACACCCCAGTTGAAACCCGATGCCCGCTGTCCACAAGCCGTAGCCGGGAGTGATGTGGATGCGATCTTGCTTTGTGATGCCCGCCATTTCATAGCAACGGGCAAACATCAGCGCCCAATCCTCCACGTCTTGCTTTGTGTAGGGAACAATGATGGGTGTTCCCGTGGTGCCGGAAGAGGAGTGGATGCGCACGATATCTTCATCGGGCACCGCTTGAATACCCAGCGGATACACCGCGCGCAGTTCATCCTTTTCGGTAAACGGCAGATTTTCAAAATCGGCGGCGGTAACGATATCCTCCGCCGCAATATCGGCATATTTTTTGTGATACAAACTGCCCTCAAACGCTTTTACGCGGGCGATCTGGTTTTTGACCAAAGCGAGCTGTTGCGGATTCAACGGCACGAACGATCCCTCCAAACATAAACTACCTTACCATTATAGCGTGTTTTTTGAAAAAAGCAAGAGATACCGCACAAATTTGATGTTTCCGCCATTGCCAAACGGGCGGGAATATGCTATACTGTCCCATGATTACGATTGCAAGGAGAAGAAAACTATGAAGCGAGTATTACTTTGTTTGTTATCGCTGTGTTTGATGCTTACCGCCTTTTCGGGGTGCGGGCAGAAGGAGGATTCCGGCGCATGGCCGGGCACGCTTCTGACAGGTAAGCATTATGCCGAAATCGTGGTGGAAAATTACGGCAGGATCGTGGTGGAACTGGATGCGGACGTGGCACCTATCACGGTGACCAACTTTGTGAAACTGGCCGAGCAGAAGTTTTACGACGGACTTACCTTCCATCGGGTGATGAACGGCTTTATGATGCAGGGCGGTGATCCCGACGGCAACGGTTCGGGCGGCTCACCCAACAACATCAAGGGCGAGTTCACCTACAACGGGGTGCAAAACAACATTTCTCATAAGCGCGGTGTGATTTCGATGGCACGCACCAACGATCCGAACAGCGCGTCCTCGCAGTTTTTCATCATGCATAAGGACAGCCCGCATCTGGACGGACAGTATGCCGCTTTCGGCCACGTGGTGGAAGGCATTGAAGTGGTGGACGGTGTGTGCACCTCCACCCCCGTGGTGGACGATAACGGCACCGTGCCCGCCAAAAATCAACCGAAGATCACCTCGGTGCGCGTGCTGACGGATTACACGCCCACCACCGGCACCACCACCGACGGGCTTAAAGATCCCGAAACCGAAGGATGCCTCACAGGCACCCATTATGTGGAGATCGATGTGCAGAATTACGGCACCATTCGTGTGGAACTGTATGCGGACATCGCGCCTCGCACCGTCACGAACTTTTTGAAGTTGGTGGAGGAAGGGTTTTATAACGGGGTCACCTTCCACCGCATCATCAAAGGCTTTATGATGCAGGGCGGCGATCCCGACGGCGACGGCATCGGCGGTTCCGATGAAACCATCGTGGGTGAGTTTTCCGCGAACGGCTATCGCAACGAACTGTCTCATAAGCGCGGTGTGATTTCGATGGCGCGCACCAACGATCCGAACAGCGCGTCCTCCCAGTTTTTCATCGTGCACCAAGACAGCCCGCATCTGGACGGCAATTACGCCGCATTCGGGCAGGTGATCAAGGGAATGGACGTGGTGGATGCCGTGTGCGAAAACACCCCCGTGCAGGATGGCAACGGTGCGGTGGCGGCGGAGGATCGCCCCGTGATGACCGCCGTGCGCGTCGTTACGACGGAATAATATTATTCAGAAGGTGTACTGTTATGGCAAAAAAACAATTTAAAGCGGAATCCAAACGATTGCTGGAAATGATGATCCACTCCATCTACACGCATAAGGAGATCTTCCTGCGGGAACTGATTTCCAACGCGAGTGATGCGATGGATAAACTTTACTACCGTTCGCTGTCCGAAAACGTGACGGGCGTGTTGCGGGAAGATATGGTCATTCGCCTTACCCCCGATAAAGAAACCCGCACCTTGACGCTGACGGATAACGGGATCGGCATGACCAAAGAGGAATTGGAACAGAATCTCGGCACCATTGCCAAAAGCGGTTCGCTGAAATTCAAGCAGGAAAACGAAGCCGCCGAGGATGTCGATATCATCGGTCAGTTCGGTGTGGGGTTTTATTCCGCCTTTATGGTGAGCGACCGCGTAGCGGTCACGTCCCGCGCGTTCGGAAGTGACGAAGCGTGGTGTTGGGAATCCGACGGGGCGGACGGTTACACCGTCACCGCCGCAGACAAAGTTACCCACGGCACGGTGATCGAACTGCACCTGAAACCCAACGGCGACGAGGAAAATTACGATGAGTTTTTGGACGAATGGCGTCTGCGTGAACTGGTGAAGCGCTATTCCGATTATATTCGCTATCCCATCAAGATGGAAACTACCCGCCGCGTGCCGCAGAAGGCCGCTGAAGGAGAAGAGGTCACCTATGAAACGGTGATTGAGGATGAAACCTTAAACAGCATGGTGCCGCTGTGGAAGAAGAATCGCAGCGAACTTACCGCCGAGGAGTACAACAACTTTTATAAAGAGAAGTTCTACGATTTTGAAGATCCGCTTCGCTACATTCACTCTTCGGCAGAAGGTGCGGCGACCTATAACGCGCTGTTATACATCCCTGCCCGTGCGCCGCACAACTACTACACCCGTGATTTTGAAAAGGGGTTGCAACTGTATGCGTCGGGCGTGCTTATTATGGACAAGTGCGGCGACCTGTTGCCCGATTACTTCGGTTTTGTGCGCGGGTTGGTCGATTCGCAGGATCTGTCGCTGAACATCTCGCGTGAGATGTTGCAACACGACCGTCAACTGAAGATCATTGCGTCCCGTATTGAAAAGAAGATCCAAACGGAACTGACGTCTATGTTGTTGAACGATCGCGAGAAATATGAAACCTTCTTTGCCCAGTTTGGCCTGCAGTTGAAGTACGGAATCTATGCGGATTACGGTCAGCACAAGGACGTGCTGCAGGATCTGCTTTTGTTCAAATGGTCGGGCGAAAGCGCCACCGTGTCGCTTGCGGAATATGTCGAAGGCATGGCGGAAGATCAAAAATACATCTACTACGCGTGCGGTGAGCGCGCAGAGCAGGTGGCGCTGTTGCCGCAGGCGGAAGCGGTGCGTGAGCGCGGTTATGACGTGCTGTATTTGACGGATGATGTGGATGAATTTGCGCTCAAGATGCTCCACAGCTACAAAGAGAAGGAATTCCGTTCGGTTTCGGGCGGCGATCTCGGATTCGATACCGAAGAGGCCGCACGTGAAAACTCCGAAGAGGAGGCGGCATTGCTCATAAAACTCGGGGAATTGCTCACGGAAAAATGCCGAGAAGTGCGCATTTCCAAACGACTCAAAACCCATCCCGTGTGTCTGGTGAGCGAAGGTGCGGTGTCGCTGGAAATGGAAAAGGTGTTGTCGCAGATGCCGAACGCCGCCCCCGTGAAGGCCGAGCGCGTGTTGGAACTGAATCCCGATCACCCGGTATTTGCCGCCCTGCTCCATGCCGAGGAGGAAACCCTCGCGGACTATGCGGCGTTGCTTTACGATCAGGCGCTGTTGATCGAAGGAATGCTGCCGGAAGATCCGGTCGCATTTTCGGATCGTCTGTCCCGCCTGATGGCGAAAAACGGATAAAAACAGCCGTGTAAACGTGGTTTACACGGCTGTTTTTTATGCTTGACAGATCGCTTGTTGCCGTGTATAATAACAAGTGTTATATAACGCTCGTTATTTATGGAGGTGTTGCTATGCCGCCCAAGGCAAAGATAACAAAAGAAGCGGTGTTGACCGCTGCGGTGGAATTGGTGCGTCGCGATGGGGCAGGCGCGCTCAATGCCCGCGCATTGGCAGGGGAGTTGGGGTGCTCCACGCAGCCGCTGTTCACGCAGTACCCTACCATGGAGGCGTTGAAGACCGCCGTGATCGAAGAGGCCACGGCCCGTTGGATGCGGTGTATCGAGGAGGAACGCGCAGGGGAGAAGTGGTTGCCCTATAAAGCGATGGGTATGGCGTATTGGCGGTTTGCCGTGACCGAACGCGAACTGTTCAAACTCTTGTTTATGCGCGACCGCACGGGCGAGGCGCTCACGACGGATGCCAGTTTTGCCATGGCGATCGATGCCATTCAAAAGGCGAACAGGCTGACGTATGAGGCGGCCGAACGATTCCACATGGCCATGTGGGCGGCGGTGCACGGACTTGCCGCCATGAGCGCAACGGGGTATCTTTCGTTGACAGCGGAACAAGTATCTGCGTTGATGAGCGAGATCTACCAAGGGTTGCGTAAGGAGGAAACGAGATGCAACACGTGATTGAAATTCGCCGCTTGAGCCGCGCCTTCGGCGAGGTGAAAGCGGTGCAGGACGTGAGCTTTTGCGTGAAAAAGGGCGAACTGTTCGCTTTTTTGGGTGAAAACGGTGCGGGCAAATCCACCACCATTTCCATTCTGTGCGGGCAACTGCGACGGGACGGCGGCGAGGTGTGGGTGAACGGCTGTGATCCCGATGGTGATTCGCAGAAGATCAAGCAGGACATCGGGGTGGTGTTTCAAAACTCGGTGTTGGACCAACCGTTGTCGGTGTGGGACAACCTTATGAGTCGCGCCGCGCTGTACGGAATGTCGCCGAAAGAGGCCAAGGCGCGGGTGGGGGAACTGGCGGCGCTTTTGGATTTTGAGGAGATTTTGAAGCGCCCTGTGGGAAAACTGTCGGGCGGACAGCGGCGGCGGGTGGATATTGCCCGTGCCTTGCTTCACCGTCCGAGTATTCTGATTTTGGACGAACCCACCACGGGGCTGGATCCGCAGACGCGCCGCCTTTTGTGGCAGGTGATCGGAGATCTGCGCCGCCGCGATAATCTCACCGTGTTTCTCACCACCCATTACATGGAAGAAGCCGCCGACGCGGATTACATGGTGATTTTGGATCACGGACGGGTGACGGCAGAAGGTACGCCGCTTCAAATGAAAAACACCTATACGGGCGACTACATCACGTTATACGGAGTGAGCGAAGACGAGGTGAAAACGCTCGGTTGTCCGTATGAACCGTTGCGGGATGCGTTTCGCGTGGCGGTGCCGAACACCGCCGAAGCTACGCGCTTGATCGTGGAACACGCGGCGCTGTTTTGCGATTACGAGATCACCAAAGGCAAAATGGACGATGTGTTTTTGGCGGTTACGGGCAAAGCGTTGGAAGGGAGTGAGCGCAATGAGTGAACTTCGGGCGTTAATCAAACGTAACATCAAACTGTTTTTCAAGGATAAAGGGGCGTTCTTCACGGCATTGATCACCCCCGCGATCTTGCTTGTGCTGTATGCCACTTTTTTAGCCAAGGTATATCGCGACTCGTTTGCCGCGGGTTTGCCCGAAGGCGTGGTGCTGGAAGACAAATTGCTGGAAGGCATCGTGGGTGGGCAGTTACTTTCCTCCCTGCTTGCGGTGTGCTGTGTGACGGTGGCATTTTGCGCCAACATGCTGATGGTGGCGGATAAGGTGACGGGCGCGCGCCGCGACCTTACCATGACGCCTGTGGGCGGCTCCATTATGGCGATGGGATATTCGATCGCCACGTTCCTTGTTACCATCCTTATCGGGGTGGCGGCGCTGGCAATGGGGCTTTGCTACCTCGCGTTTACGGGATGGTATCTTTCGGTGGGGGATGTGTTCTGCCTGCTGGGAGATATCGTTTTGCTCACGCTGTTCGGTACGCTGCTCTCATCGGTGATCCATTCATTCTTGTCCACCCAAGGGCAAATTTCGGCGGTGGGCACGGTGGTGAGTTCGGGTTACGGCTTCCTGTGCGGGGCGTATATGCCGATGTCGCAGTTCTCCGAAGGGTTGCGAAACGTACTCTCCTTTCTGCCGGGCACCTATGCTACCGTGCTGTTTCGCTACCATGCGATGCGTGGGGCGTTTGCCGAAATGGAGGCACAACACATTCCTGTCACGGTGGTGGATACGCTTCGCGACACGGTGGACGCCAACTTGTATTTCTTCGGCGATCGCGTGCCGCATGGAGTAATGTTCGCGGTGCTCGGCGGCAGCGTTGTGTTACTCGCACTTCTTTACGTGTGGGTCCAAGCGCGTCTGCTTCGCAAAAAAGCATAGCAAAACCCCCGCAGGCCACTTGCCTGC
>JAZSHJ010000128.1:0-22036 GCA_045533175.1 Acutalibacteraceae bacterium | reverse complement strand
GTGAAGGACCGTGGGTTTGCAACGCTTCACAATGTGCCTTGGTGCCGTATCCCTTATGTTTTTTGAACTCATACACGGGATACTGTTCATCCAGCGCTTTCATATATCGGTCACGGCTGACCTTCGCCAAGATCGACGCGGCGGCAATCGAAGCAGAACGTGCATCTCCTTTGATTACCGTTTCGATCGGTTGTGTGATACCGCGCGGCACTTGGTTGCCGTCCACCAACACTAGATCGGGCGAAACGCCGAGCGCCGCCACCGCGCGGGACATTGCCAGAAAGGTGGCTTGTAAGATGTTGTAAGTTTCGATCTCTTCCACCGTGGCAGAGGCGATACCATAGGCCAACGCCTTTTCACAAATCTCGTCAAACAGCGCTTCCCGCCGTTTTTCCGACAACTTTTTGGAATCGTTCACCCCATCGATCACCACGTTGGGATCCAAAACGACCGCCGCGGCGTACACAGGCCCTGCCAGAGGACCGCGCCCCGCTTCATCCACACCGCAAAGATGCAACACACCCGCGGTGCGATACTGTGCGTCAAACTCGTAATTGGTAAGCATCTTGTCTTCCATTGGTCATTCCTCCGGATTTTCCAATGTGATACGGCCGATCTTCGCCCCGCGAAACTCATCAAGCAACATCGCAGCGGCACGTTCGGTGTTCACTTCCCCACCCGATACCAACATGCCGCGTTTTTTCCCGATCAAGCACAAAAGATCCCAACTGTCCGCACAGGAATCCAAATCCTCTTCGGTCAAGCGATACCGCGCACACAAAAGGTCGCGATAATCTTCTGCCAACAGTTGTGCCAGCCCGCAGGCAAGTTCTTCCGCATCCAGAATCTCATCACGGATCGCACCGGTATACGCCAGGCGGCGCGCCACATTTTGATCTTCAAACTTCGGCCACAGCACACCGGGAGTGTCGAGCAACAGCGCTCCCGCCTCCACCGTGAACCAACGGTTATCCCGTGTAACGCCGGGACGATCCTCCACCTTGGCCTTGCCGCCGCGCGCCAAGCGGTTAATAAAGGAGGATTTTCCTGCGTTGGGAATACCAACCACCATGGCCCGCACGGGACGGTTGACCATCCCCTTGGCTTCCCATGCGGCGATCTTATCCGAAAGCACCGCCCGCATAGCAGGCACAAACCCGTTCACACCGCGACCGCTTTTGCAATCCAGCGCCAACGCGGTGATGCCCTGACGGCGGAAATGCGCCACCCAACGGGCGGTAGCGGCTTCGTCCGCCATATCCGCTTTATTCAGAATTACCAAACGCGGTTTCCCTGCCGTCAGCGCGTCCATATCGGGGTTGCGGCTGGAAAGCGGAATACGCGCATCCACAATTTCCACCACCAGATCGATCAGCGGCAAACACTCTTTGATCTTCCGGCGGGTGCGTGTCATGTGCCCGGGAAACCATTGGATCGTTTGCCCTTGCATCGACTCCATCGATTATACCCCCTTAAACGGAACCAGGCTGAACAACACACCGCCCACGATGTTTTCCTCTTTGATGCAACCGATGGTACGGCTGTCGCTGGAATCGTTGCGGTGGTCACCCATCACAAACACTTCCCCTTCCGGCACGGTGATCTCCACATCGTTGCGAGTGCCTCCGACGCCCCACATCATAGGATAATGTACGTATGGCTCATTCACCAATTCCCATGCGTTTTGTCCTGCTTTTTTCAAATATACTTCGCCCAAACCGTTGTTTGCCGTCGGTTTCAGGCACAACGAATCCCCACCCGTTGCAATCACGCGCTTGATCAGCGGCTTTTGCGGTTGGTCTTCTTGATAGATCACCACGATATCCCCGCGTTCGATCGTATAAAACACCGTTTGCAACAACAAGCGATCCCCGTTCGCCAACGTATCGTTCATAGAGCGACCGTCCACCACGACCTGGCGGAAACAAAAGCTGAAGAGTACCGTCACAATAATCAACGCCACAGCCACATTGCTCAGCAACTCATACCATGTCAAAAGCCAACTTTTCGGCTCGGTCTTTTTCGTCTTTTCCTCTGCAATTTTATCGGTGCTCTCATCCGCCGCAGCCGTCTCTTCCGTTTCGGGCTGTATCCCCTCAGCGACAATCTCTTCTGTCACCTGTTCACGTTCCATATCACTCATAACGCCGTTCCTCGTTTCTTTCGCGTATTACTTCTCTCATTGTACCACAAACTTTCATAAAAGAAAAGTAAATTTTCAAGATTTCTTCGGTTTGTGACAACAAAAAAGGAACGGTTCTTGCGAATCGTTCCTTTTTTGTTACTGTCGGTTCACAGCGGGGATTACAGCAGCTCCTTAACTTTAGCCGCCTTACCCACGCGGTCACGCAGATAGTACAGTTTACTTCTGCGCACCTTACCGCGACGAATGATCTTCACAGCCGCCACGTTGGGGGAATGCAGGGGGAACACGCGCTCCACACCGACACCGTAGGAAACACGGCGCACGGTAAAGGTTTCCGCCACACCGCTGCCCTTCTTCGCAATCACGGTGCCTTCAAACGCCTGGATACGCTCCCGTTCGCCTTCACGGATCTTCACATCCACACGGATGGTGTCGCCGATTTCAAACGCCGGCGCTGCTTCCTTCAGGCTGTCTGCTGCAATGAGTTTCAATGCATCCATTTCTAAATCCTCCCTACTTTTCCGACGTTCATGCCCAACGAAGTGCGCAGAGGACCGTCGTCCTGATGCTCTGCATCAAGCACGGAACGGCCACAAGTGGCCGACCATAGCCTATCAATAATATCACACGTTTTTCCAAAATGCAAGTGTTTTTTTGCATTTTTCGGAAAAAGTTTATTCCACCGGCAGTTCCGACGTACAATGCGCGCAACGAACCGCTTCGATCGCAATTTCGCTCTTGCAGAAGGGGCACACTTTGGTGGTCGGGGCGGCAGGAGCTTCTTCCTCAACCTTCTTCACGCTACTCAGCTTATTGATGCCTTTCACCAGCAGGAAGATGATGAACGCCATAATGATAAAATCGATCACCGCGGTGATGAACGCACCGTAATTGAAGGTGGTCACACCCAGTTCCTTCGCCGTTTCCAGCGAGGTGACCATTCCCGCTTCCACCCCTTCGGGCAACCGCAGAATCTTGAACTGGTCGGTAAAGTTGGTGCCGCCGGTCAGCAGACCGATCCACGGCATGATCAGATCGTTAACCACCGAAGTCACGATCTTTTGGAACGCGCCGCCGATAATCACACCGACAGCCAAGTCGACCACGTTGCCGCGCAAGGCAAAGGTCTTAAATTCGCCGAAAAACTTTTTCATGTCAGACACTCTCCTCATTTTGTTTTTCTTTATTTTCCGACAGCTTTTCCATCAATTTGCGCTTGACTTCCACGCTGTCGTATTTCTTACGGAACTGCGCCCGTGCAGTATAGGTCTTGTCGCAGGTGCGACACACCATCTCTGCCCAAAACGCTTGATTGTAAAACCGCCATTCCTTGTGATTACGCAGCACCCGCCCGCAATCGGGACAACGAAACCGCCAATGATGCCGCGGAATCAACGGACTGTCGGGATCGCGTATGTAATACGGTTTGAAGTTTAATCGGTCGTAAAACGCGGCATCCGCTTCACGGACAAACGGAACAAACGCATCCCATTCCACCGTCTTTTGCGCAATCGCCGCCGTCATACGGCTGTCATCCAATGCGCGGTGCTGTTCAAATCCCTCGTCCGAAATACCGAGTGCTTCACACGCACGCGCCAGTCCCACTTGTTGCCCCGCGTTGCCGAGTTGATCGTGCTTTTGCACGTACGCTTGCAGATCGGCATAGCGCGTCATAAACGGAATGCGGTCGCATTTCAGATGAAAGCGATAATTTTCGAGCAATACCGAAAGATCGGTGGTACTCCATGTGAGAAGCACCGATTCTTCCTCTCCCACCCAACGGCGAAGCGATTCCGCCGCTGCTTTGAAAGTGGTGCCGTCTTGCAACTCTTCTCCCGTGATGTTGGTGAGATCACTTACCAAACGAGTGAGTTTGCGGCTGACGATCGGTTTGATCACCGCGTGGAAGGTATCCGTAAATTCCAACCGTTCGTTCAGTTTCACCGCACCGATCTCGATAATCTCGTTAAAGTAGCCGTGTGCTTTTTTTGAGTAAGCGCCGTTCCATTCCAGGTCCGCCACAATATACTGCACAGGTATTTCTCTCCCTTACGCCATTTCGCCGAGTCGGCCGCCGCCCAGAATGTGGAAATGCAAATGATGCACCGTCTGTCCTGCATCCGCGCCGTTGTTGGTCACCACACGATAATCCGTGATGCCCAGCGCCGCGGCAATCTGCGGGATGACGGCAAAGATATGCGCCACCACCGCCGCGTTATCCGCCGTGATCTCACAAGCGCCCGCAATGTGCGCTTTCGGAATCACCAGCACGTGTACGGGGGCTTTCGGCTCGATATCGTAAAACGCCAAGATCTGTTCATCTTCGTACACTTTCTTCGACGGGATCTCCCCCGCCGCAATCTTGCAAAAAATGCAATCCATGGGAACTCCTCCTTACAGCATCGCCGCAACGGTATCCGCCGCCGCCGTCAACGCTTCGTCCACCTTATCCACATCTTTGGCTCCGCCCATGGCGCTGTCGGGACGTCCGCCGCCCTTACCGCCGCACAGCGCACACGTAGCTTTGATGATCGCACCGGCGTTGGCGCCCGCCTTCACGGCATCCGCCGAGCAATAGCACACAAAAGTGACCGATTCGCCGTTGATACCCGCCAGCAACACGATGCCTTGGTTCTTATCCGCCACGCTCTTTTGGCTGTCGCACAAGGTGCGCAGCGCACCCGCTTCCATATCGTTATACACCGCGGTGGCGAGTTTCACACCTTTCACGTCACGGGCATCGGCAAACAAGTCGCCCGCCTGTCCCGCCGCAGCCTTGCTCTTGAGTTCGGCCAATTCCTTCTTCAGGTCACGCAGTTCGGCCGTCATCTGCGCGGTGCGGCGCAGAATATCCTCTGCACCCGCCGCTTTGATAGATTCCGCCGTCTGCTGCAACACCGCATGTTCGCGACGCCACTCGGCAAGCAGATTCGCACCGGTCACCGCTTCGATACGGCGTACACCCGCCGCCACCGAACCTTCCGACAAAATGCGGAACAAGCCGACTTTCGCGGTGTTATCGGCATGGGTACCGCCGCACAGTTCGGTGGAAACGCCCTCGAAGCGTACCACACGCACCACGTCGCCGTACTTTTCACCGAACAGCGCCATCGCACCGAGCGCACGTGCTTCGTCGATCGGCATTTCACGGATATCCGCGGCCACACCGTTCAAGATCCATTCGTTCACGCGATCTTCCACCGCGGCGATCTGCTCGGCCGTGAGCGAGGAGAAATGCGTGAAATCAAAACGCATACGCTCGGGAGTCACCAGCTGGCCCGCCTGCTCCACGTGGTTGCCGAGTTGTTCGCGCAGCGCCGCTTGCAACAAGTGTGCCGCTGTGTGATTGCGCATCGTAGCCGCACGGGTAGCGGTATCCACCGCCGCCGTAACGGTATCCCCCACACGCAACGTACCCTGTTTCACTTCCGCCACGTGCAACACCGCACCGTCCGCGCCTTTCAAGGTGTTTTGCACCTCGACCGTCGCGCCTTCGTTGGTGAGCAGACCGATATCGCCCACCTGACCGCCGCTTTCACCGTAAAACGGCGTGACATCCAACAGCACGAGTGCCGCATCGCCGTCGGCGATCTCGTCCACGCGCTGTTCGTCCTTCACCAGCGCCGTCACTTTAGCCGACACGGTGAGGGTATCGTACCCCACAAACTTCGCCGCCGGAACGTCTTTGAGTGCCGCACCGCTGTTCTTCCACGCATCTGCACCCGCGTCCTTGCGTGCCGCACGGGCACGTGCACGCTGAGCCGTCATGAGTTCGCGGAACTCGTCCTCACCCACCGTAAGGCCTTTTTCCGCCAAAATATCCTGTGTCAGATCCAGCGGGAAACCGTAGGTATCGTACAGTTTAAACGCATCCGCGCCCGACAGTTCGGTGCCTTTCAGGTCCGCCAACATGTCGTCAAGCATCGCAAGCCCCGCATCGATGGTCTTACCGAACGCCTCTTCTTCCACCAAGATCAGTTTCTTGATGAAGTCCGCCTTGTCACCCAGTTCGGGATAGGCCGAAGCGTTTTCTGCAATCACCGTTTCACACACTTGATAGAGGAACGGTTCACCGATGCCGAGCAAACGGCCGTGACGCGCCGCACGGCGAAGCAGACGACGCAACACGTATCCGCGCCCTTCGTTGGAAGGCATCACGCCGTCCCCGATCATAAAGGTGGTGGAACGGATGTGGTCAGTAATGACACGCAAGGAGATGTCGGTGCGCTCGTCTTCACCGTACTGCACACCCGCAATGCGGCTGACGTGCTTCATGATGTTCTGCACGGTGTCCACCTCAAACAGGTTGTTAACCCCCTGCATGATGCAAGCCAAACGTTCCAACCCCATACCGGTATCGATATTCGGGTTCTTCAAACGGGTGTAATTGTTGTTGCCGTCGTTGTCGAATTGCGTGAACACCAAGTTCCAGAACTCCAGGAAACGGTCGCAATCGCAACCCACGCCGCAATCGGGCGAGCCGCAACCGAACTCTTCCCCGCGATCCAAGTGGATCTCGGAGCACGGGCCGCACGGACCGGAACCGTGCTCCCAGAAGTTATCCGCCTTGCCGAGCCGCACGATGTGCGAGGGATCCACGCCGACTTCCTTCGTCCAGATATCAAACGCCTCGTCGTCCTCTTCGTAAATGCTGATCCACAAACGATCCACCGGCAGTTCCAACACCTTGGTGCAAAACTCCCACGCCCACGCCGTGGCTTCATGCTTGAAATAATCGCCGAAACTGAAATTGCCCAGCATCTCGAAATAGGTGCCGTGGCGCGCCGTCTTGCCCACACGCTCGATATCGGGGGTGCGGATGCACTTCTGGCAAGTGGTCACACGGGTGCGCGGCGGAGTTACCTCACCCGTGAAATACTTTTTCATCGGCGCCATACCCGCGTTGATAAGCAACAGCGACTTATCCCCCTGCGGCACCAGCGAAAAGCTGGGCAACCGCAGATGCCCTTTGCTTTCAAAAAACGCGAGATACTTTTCGCGCAGCTCGTTCAACCCTGTCCATTTCATACCGATTTGACTTCCTCTCTTTTGAAAAAATAGAAAGAGTCCCCGCCCGCATATGGGACGGAGACTCCGTGGTACCACCCAAATTGAGGCCGTAGGCCTCCACTCGTATGCCCGATAACGGGGGCAAAACGTGTCACTCATCGCGACAACGGCTCCGAAGCGGCTTTTCACCCGCGAGATCGCAAAGCGTCTTTCAGCCGGGGGTTCCCCGAACGCTCCTCTCTGTGCGGCACAGGCAAATGGACTTCATCACAGCCGATGGATTATTAACTATTACAATATACCAAGCTTTGTCGAATTTGTCAAGAAAAAGTTGCTCACTCAATCCCAACAATCCACGTCAAACGGCAGGTCGATATCCTTAGCGTGAAACACGGGCTCGCGCCCTTTCTGCCGCTGTTTGGTATAATCGTCCAACGCGCGGTATACGTATTTTCCGAGAATCAAAATCACGGGTATGTTGATCAGCGTCATCCCGCCCATAAAGATATCCGCAACGTTCCACAGCATATCAGCGCTGAGTCCCGCCCCGACAAACACGATCAGCGATGCCAGCACGTAATACGCGGTGCGCACCGCTTTGCCGGGCTCTCTGCCCGCAATGTAGCAAATGCTCTTATCCACATAAAACAAGTTTCCGAGCAAGGTGGTAAAAGCAAACATCGCCATCGCCACCGTAATGAACCACGGACCGAACGCACCGAGCGTCGTCTGCAACGCCGCCTGCACATACGGCGCGCCCGACATCGCCTGCGTCGGTTCCACGCCCGAGCTCATGCACATGAATGCCGTGGCGCTGCAAATCAGCACGGTATCGATAAACACCGACAGCACCTGCACCAACCCTTGTTTCACAGGATGACTGACTTCGGCCGAAGCGGAGGCGTTGGGCGCCGAGCCGACACCCGCTTCGTTGCTGAATAATCCGCGCTTGATGCCGTACATTACGCAAGAGCCGCTGAAGCCACCGAAGATCGCCTTAAGATCAAATGCTTCGGCAAAAATACGGGACAAAATACCCGGCAGGCTCGTAACGTTCAAACACATGATAACAACCGCCACCAGAATGTACGCCACGCCCATGATCGGAACGATAAAGGTGGTGGCCTTTACAATGCGTTTGCCGCCGCCGAGCAGACAGAAACACACCAACGCTGCAATAACGAACCCGATGATCCACGGAGAGATCACGGGATCATAAAACGCATACCCCGAAAAGGTGGATTGCAGGTTGTAGGATGCCAGCATATTGAAACCCACACCGTAGGTGAGCACCAACAACACCGCAAACACCACCGCGAGTGCGCGATTTTTGAACGCCGCCTCAATGTAGTATGCCGGACCACCGTAACACCCGTCCTTGCCTCGTTTCTTAAAGATCTGTGCTAACGTGCTTTCCACAAACGCCGAAGCACAACCGAGAATGGCGATCGTCCACATCCAAAATACCGAACCGAACCCGCCGATGCACAAGGCGGTGGACACGCCGATAATGTTCCCCGTCCCCACGCGGGAAGCGGTGGACACCATCAGCGCCTGAAAGGATGAAACGCCCGATTTTTCACCCGGTTTTTCGGTCACCGCACGAAACTGTTCCTTAATGAGGCGAAACTGCACGAATTTGGTGCGTACGGTAAAATACAATCCGCCCGCCACCAGAAGGATCACAAGAATGTAACCGTACAATGCATCGCTGACCGATGCAATCATCTTTTCAAACATAGCGGCTCTCCTTTTCTGCAATTCTGCAACGCTGTCATCATATCATATACTGCTCAAAAGCGCAACCTTTCCAGCGGAAAAGTCTTCAAATTTGCATAAAAATTCTTAAAAAAGTATTGAAATTCATAAAATTGCAAAAAAACTCTTGCAATTTCAAAGAGATGGTGCTATCATTGGTTTTACATTAAATACATTTACGGAGGTTTTGCATCATGAAAAAGTTTTTGGCTCTGCTTCTCGCCATGTGCCTGATGGTCACCTGCTTCGCCGGTTGCGGTGAAGCCGCCAAACCGGATGAGAACAACGACAGCACCCCCACCACCACAACGACTGCTCCCAACAACGATCCCAAGTTCACCACGGTTACCGCCGGTAAGCTCACCATGGCGACCAACGCCTACTTCCAGCCGTATGAATACTACGAAGGCGACAAGATCATCGGTATTGATGCCGAGATCGCCGCAAAAATCGCTGAGAAGCTTGGTCTGGAACTGGTTATCAACGACATGCAGTTTGATTCCATCCTCACCGCCGTGTCCGAAGGTTCGGCCGATATCGGTCTCGCGGGCATGACCATCACCGAAAAGCGTTTGGAAAGCGTGAACTTCTCCATCAGCTACGCCAGCGGCGTGCAGGCGATCATCGTTAAAGAAGGTTCCGCCATCACCCACGTGGACGATCTGTATGCGGAAGACGCGGCCTACAAAGTAGGCGTTCAGCTCGGCACCACCGGTGACATCTACTGCACCGATGATTTCGGCGAGGAACTGGTCACCAGCTTCACCACCGGCAACGAAGCGGTGAACGCGCTGCTCGGCGGTGATGTGGATTGCGTCATCATCGACAACGAGCCTGCGAAGGCGTTCGTGGCGAACAACGAAGGCTTGAAGATCCTTGAAACCTCGTATGCGGACGAAGATTACGCCGCTTGCGTTTCCAAAGAGAACACCGAACTGTTGAAGGCGATCGATACCGCGATTGCCGAATTGATCGCGGACGGTACGGTGGATGCCATCGTTTCCAAGTACATCAAATAAGGCAGTTAGCAAGAATATCCACGAAACAGGAATGAGCGATCATTCCTGTTTCTGCTGTACTGGAGTATGTGTTTTATGATTGACAGAAACAACAAAAAGCGATATCTTATCACGATCGTTTCCTGCCTCTTGGCGACGGCGGTCGTGGTGGGCGTGATCCTCTTTGCCTTTTCGGGCAGTAAGGTATCGCAGGAAATCTCGGTGAGCGAGGCACAGGCGTTGGTGGATGCCACCTTCAAGGACCTTCCCAAGCCGACGGCCATGGCTTCCAAAGCTCTCCTTGAAAAAACAGCCATCACGGTGAACGGGGTGCGTTACGGCAGCGAAAAGGACGTAATCTTATCCTGCGCCTACTCTTCCGTGGATGTGGCAAGTGTGGTAGAATCACGCAAACAAGAGTTTGTGGATGCCGCCTACAAAGTGTACATCGATGCAAAAAACAGCGGTCGTGTGGCCAATGCCACCAAGATCTGTCTGTCCGTTTCGGCGGACATCGTGGCCGCGTTGGAAGAGGCTCCTGCCGTGTCGGGCAACATCGACTTGTACCTTTACAAAGTATCCGAAGGGGATTTCAAACTGTATTTGAGCGACGAGATCATGGATGCCTGTACGGGTGGCCTTATCACCGCCAACAAACTGATCTCCTCGATGGATACCGCCTATTACAACGGCGAGGAGATCGACATTGCCAACAGCAACACCTTGCGCACGGGTATCAAGGATTGCTGGGCGCTGGTCAACTACGATTCCCAAAAGCCCATCACGGGCAACGCCATTCAAAAGCTGTGGCGTTCCTTCACAAAGGAGTTTAACCGCAACTTCATCGAAGGTCAGCGGTGGAAGTATCTGCTTTCCGGTTTGGGCACCACCCTCGCTATCACCGGTTGTGCAGGACTTTTGGGTATCATTCTCGGTTTCATCATCGCCATTATCCGTTGTACCAACGAAACCACCGGTAAACTGGTGCTGATCGACCGCATCTGCCGTGTGTATCTCACGATCATTCGCGGCACCCCTGTTATGGTGCAGTTGCTCATCATCTATTTCGTCCTTCTCCTCCCCATCGGCGTACCGAAATTCATCTCCGCCGTACTCTGTTTTGGCTTGAACAGCGGTGCCTACGTGGCGGAGATCGTGCGCGGCGGTATCATGTCGGTGGATAAAGGGCAAAATGAAGCAGGCCGAAGCCTCGGCTTCAATTTCTCGCAGACAATGGTACACTTCATTATTCCGCAGGCGTTCAAGGCGGTTCTTCCCTCCCTCGCCAACGAGTTCATCACCTTGCTCAAGGAATCTTCGGTGGCGTTCTATATCGGCGTGGCAGATCTGACGCAGGGCGGTTTGAAGATCCGTTCCATCACCTACAGTAACTTCATGCCGCTGATCGCCGTGGCGCTGATCTATTTGGTGATCGTGCTGATCCTGACCAAACTGGTCAGCATTCTGGAAAGGAGGCTGCGTAAGAGTGACCACTGATACCATCATCAAAGTGGAAGGACTCAAAAAATCCTTCGGCAACATCGATGTGTTAAAAGGCATTGATATCGACATCAACAAAGGCAATGTGGTCGTGGTCATCGGCCCTTCGGGTTCGGGTAAATCCACCTTCCGGCGATGCCTCAACCTCTTGGAAACGCCCACCGACGGACACATCGTGTTCAACGGCGTGGACATCACCGATAAAAACACCAACATCAATCTGCATCGCCAGAAGATGGGCATGGTGTTCCAGCAGTTCAACCTCTTCCCTCACATGACCATTTTGAAGAACATGACCATCGCCCCCATGAAGCTTTTAAAAGTGTCCAAAGAGGATGCCGAAGCCAAAGCGATGGAACTGTTGGGGCGTGTAGGCTTGGCCGACCGCGCGAACGCCTATCCGTCGCAACTGTCGGGCGGCCAGAAACAGCGTGTGGCCATCGTGCGAGCGCTGTGCATGCAACCCGAAGTTATGCTGTTTGATGAACCTACCAGCGCACTCGACCCCGAAATGGTGGGCGAAGTGTTGGAAGTTATGAAGGAACTCGCGAAAAGCGGCATGACCATGGTGGTGGTCACCCATGAAATGGGCTTTGCCAAAGAGGTGGCCGACCGCGTGGTGTTTATCGACGAAGGCGTGATCATGGAAGACGCCCCGCCCGAAGAATTTTTCAAAAACCCGCGTTCCCCGCGTTTGAAGGATTTCCTTTCAAAGGTGTTATAATTGAAAAAGCAGGTTTTCGTCTGTGCGCCGAAAACCTTCTTTTTTGTATACCGCAACCCATTTCTTGAAAGATGAAAATTTCATTCTAATAATTCGCAAAAATGGGTTGACAAATCGAGATAATAATGGTATTATATCGATTGTTCGCAAACGAACATCCGGGTGTGGCGCAGCTGGTAGCGCGCTTGACTGGGGGTCAAGAGGCCGCAGGTTCAAGTCCTGTCACTCGGACCAAAAAGAAAAGGGATAGCCACCGGCTATCCCTTTTCTTTTTGGCGTGACAGGACTTGAAACGAACTCCGAATGTGAGCGGTCAACGACCGCGAAGATTCGGGAGAAAGCCCCGGTGGGGCTTTCGTCAAGTGAGAAGAAAGTCCTGTCACTTTTTCGAGGAAGCACACGCTACGACAGACAAGGCGAAGCCTTTTCCGTTGGCTTTGCACTCGCACACACTGCGGCAAGCACCGCACCAAACGCAAAGCCGAGGTTCAAAGTCCTGTCACTTCCAACCTCTACTTCCTTATAGCGGGTTTGCACCGTTTTCTTCGTTGTTGGGGACAACCAATTCCGCTTTTTTACAGTATTATGCAGGTCAAAATGCTGGCCAAAACGAGTTCGGTCAGCGGTGTTTGCCACTTGTTTACTTGCGCGACATAGCGTTTTCAACGAATGGGCGAAAGCACCTGCCCCTACGGTGCGGCAATTCTCACCGCAACCGCCAATTATTCTGTTGCATATTCTTTCCTTTTGTGATATGCTTAATATACAACTTAATATGGGGATGGCTATGCAGTGCCGTTATTGCGGAGCCGTGATCGATAATCTTATACCCGATTCGCAGTATCACCCCAACTGCGGCAAGCAAATTCTACAAAAGCAGTAGGCTACAAAGAAAACACACCCGAAGGAGGAAGGATCAATGACACATAAGCGTTCAAAACGAATTCTGAGCATCCTGCTCGCAATGGTAATACTCTTCAGCGCGTTGCCGATGGCCGTGTCGGCCGAGGAGGAGAAACCGAGTGTGGACAGCGAGGGGTATTCTCTCATCTGGTCCTACGAGCAATTGCGCAACGTGGCAAAGGTCGCTCAGCCGCACGTGCGTTTTCGCTTGGCGACGGATATTTATCAAACGGACAGCGACAATAGTCAGGAGATCTGCATCCAGAGCGGTGCCTACTTTTCGCTGGATCTGAACGGCTATACGCTGTCGCGCAAAGCGATGTCGCTGGATACGACGTTGTTTTCCGTGAAAGCCGATTCCACACTGAACATCTACGATTCTTCGCCCCAGCAGACCGGCACCTGCATCTATGACATCAGTTATGCTTCGGGTGTCTGCAGTGTGATCCGCAACTCCGGCGGTGAAGTGATCATCCATAGCGGCCGCTACATTATCAAAGGGAATCAAATCGCAGACTATGCCGTCGTGCTGTACGGCGAAGCCGGGGATATTGTGGTGTACGACGGCTACTTTGACGCCGGCGAAGCCAGAGGCGGCACAGCCGTGGAATTGTGCCATATGGCCTATATGTACGAACTGCCCACCTGCGTTATTTACGGCGGTCGGTTCTATAGCAAAGAAAACTGTATCGATGCGGCGAGCTATGGCAACTATGCAAGCTATGGCGTTTATTATCCCTATGTGTTCGTATTGGGCGGCGAATTTTACACGAAAGGTACCAAGTATACGAACGGCGATACAGAAGGCCATTTCGCCTATTGCAACAACCGCTGGGGACGGGTCATCGTGGCGAACGGCTTGGTGCCCTCTCTCTCTTTAAATGCGCCGGATCAACGGTACGTTAAGGGCGTCACGCAAAAGACGGAAAAACTGTCAGGCGAGCCGGGTAACGGCTGGAGCTATACCACCGTGTCACCTCCGCCGCGCATTGTCAGCCGACAGCTGTCGTTGGAAGACCGTCTGTATTCCCTGTGTTGGCGCGAGTACCTCAAAACGGCAAACGAGCTTGAAAGCCGTGCGTTTTGGAAGGTGTACGGCGAGGAAATTTCGGCGGCATTGGCCGAAGTTGACGGCTTTACGGTCAACAAATACGATACCGATCCCATCGTTCTCAGCATCGAGGACAAAGAGGAAATCGCCTCTGTTCGCTGGTACTTTTCCGACTCGCCCGACTCCCGTTGGTCGGAACTGGGCGATTATCAAAACAGCACCGGCCCCGTCACGCTGACCCGTTCCGCAAAGGCGAGCACGCTGTATTACCGCGCGGTGGTCACCCACAAAGACGGTACCGAATATGAGGACGTCATCTGTGTGCGCCAAGAAGCGGCGGCCAAGACCCTGGGCGGCGTGGCCGTGATTCGTGCAAACAGCGCCGCCTACGGCAACACGGCCGAGGTGGTGGTGCTGAATCCTTCGGTCGGACAGGACCCTTCCACCTACACCTATGAGTGGACGATCAACGGTCAGGTGGTGAGCACCGCACAGTGCTTTACGATCGACAAGGCATCCTATATCGGTCAGCGCTTGCACTGCAAAGTGAAAAGCACCGCGTATGAAGGGTCGTTGGTCACGCCGAACGTAACGGTCGCGAAAGGTCAGAACACCGCGTGGCCCGTATTCCACACAGCAAAATTCGGCAGCGGGTATATCACCGTCAGCAACGGACAGCCCGATCAGGAATATCTGTTTTCCACCAAGTCTTCGGCTGACGCGTTGACCGAAGACGATTGGGAAAAATCCCACAACGTTTCTGACGTCGCCGTTTTCGATCTGTCGTCCCTGGGGTTGGAGGAACAAGAGGGCAGAACCATCTACGTTTACACCCGTTTTAAAGAGACGTCTAAACAATTGTCCGGACAAAAGGTGCTGTGCACGCGCCTGACGTTGGCCGACGTGGTGCCACTCAACAGCCTTCGTTTTGAGGATGCGGTAAACAACACGCTGTACATCCCCTTTACGGGCGCAGGCGACACGGTGGAACTGATGTATGATCTCGATCCCGTTAACGCCAACCAATGGAATGCCTTCACCTGGCGCACATCCTATCCCGTGTCACTGGTAAATCCCACCGGTTCGGTCAATTCGAACAACAACACAGGCAGTGTAACCCTGAGGCTGATCACCACCGGTTCGACCACCCTCACCGCTTCCTATATCACCAACACCGAAGTGGTATATACACGGGTAAACATCCAGGTGTATGACCCCGAAAATCCCACCGTCGGATCAGGCAACGTTCTGTATCCCATGCCCGACCAAACGGTGATGACCGACACGGTTTACGTGCCGCAAATGCCGGAGTTCTACCCCATACCGCCCGAAAACACCGCCTTTTCCTGGACGTTTATCCGTCGCGCGGGTTTTAAGGAAGAGCGTATCACCGACTGTGATGTGGCATCCATCGACCCTGCCAGCGGCGCCATCACCACCAAGATCCCCGGCGTGGTGGATGTGGCTTTGATCGGGCCCGGCGGTGCTGCCGTGGACACCTTCCGCCTGACCGTGATTGAAAACAACGGTACGGTTGCGGTGGAATCGGTGCACCTCAGCAGCGAGCGGTTGTCGATGCAGGTGAAAACGAGCACGACCCTCACCGCCATGATCAATCCTACGAACGCCGATGATCAAACGGTCGTGTGGACATCCTCCGACCCGTCGGTCGCCATGGTAAATGAGAACGGTACCGTGACCGCGATGAAGGTCGGTACGGCGCAGATCACCGCACAAGTCGGCGGTATTACGGCCACTTGCACCGTAATCGTTGAGAAAAGCGCGTTCTCCGGTGCAGGCGGTTTGCTCGGCGATGTGAACGGCAACGGCACGGTGGATTCCACCGATGCCCGGCTGGTGTTGCAGTATGCGGTGAAAAAAATCGGTGATTCTGCACTGAATGTGGCTCTTGCGGATGTGAATGGTAGCGGCAAGGTAGATTCCACCGACGCACGATTGATTTTGCAGTATGCGGTGAAAAAGATCAACACTTTCCCCATAACTGACTACTAAACAAAGAACGATATTAGTTCACACTACAATGCAAATGACCGAAGATGTTACTTCACGTAGTATCTTCGGTCACTATTTTTTAAAAGGTTAGACATAATCAATTCAGTTTTCCCTATGGTGACTTACAGAAAAATATGCTATAATAACAATAGTAAGATCTAATGAGAAAAGAAAGGGAATATTGAATGGATATTGAACTAATTCATCGATTCCAAAGAATTGTAAACGAAAACGGCTACACACTGTTTCGCTACCGAAATGAAGAAGGGCGAAATCGATGGAATTGTATTTGCTCCGCCATGGATTGGATAATCGTTTCGGTGGAATACATTAACAGAATCAATTTGGTTGATACATCAAGAATGGACAGCATTGATGTGTTTGCGTACCTCTCGTCTATTGATATAATTGTTGAGGCGGTTGAACAACTTAATAGAGTTATACATCACACCCAAAAAGAGTTGTTCGCAAATAGCGTCGATATTTTCTCTGGGAATCGATTTGGACAAAACGATGTTGAGTATTTTAAGACACTACGATCCTGCTTTGGCGCACATCCTGTTAACTTGAGAGAGCCAGGCCAAGAGAACAACGACAAACTACGTAGGTTTGCGAGTTGGTCAACCAACGCAGGATTTGGTGGGGATTTTTCTGTGGTTTTATACTCTAATCAAAGTGATAAAGATCATATCTTTCTATCAATTGATTTACAACAGGTGCTACGTTTTGGAAAGAAGTATTACGAATATTTAACAGCTTTGGGTGAATCGCTTCGCTCGCAATACGAGATGTTTGCAATCCAAAAAAGAACAGAAAAGATTCTATCACCAGAAGCCCCACTTGAACACTTGGAAGTGTTATTAAGAGCGGCAGAAGAACGATTGAATAACGATGTGTATCGAACTGATATTCAAGAATTACAATTGCTTTTTAGCACAGAAGTAACATGTCCAGAAAACAGAAAAATAGTCGCCGCTTATCGTAATGCATTACTCTCGCTAATTGCCGAAATGCACGAACATCTTCAAAACATGGATTTTACTGATTTGGATAACTATGATCTTCTATACCCTTCTCCCAAAGGATTGCCAAACGGATGGGGATACTACTACGAAAAATTAACTGAGGTTGTTTTCAGGGGAGGATACGCACCGTTGCATTGGGAACCGAGGATTAAGGAATTATTTGGTTCTCACATAAAGTTAGAGTATTCAAGTTATAATGAACTGTACTTACTCGTACAAGCGGCTTTGTACAACTTGAAAGTCAATGAACAGACATAACCACCAATCATAACACGGCACTAATTTACACTGAATAACATTTAACAACACCTCATAACACTGCTTGACATTTGGATAACATTGATCTATACTGATTAACGTCACCGAGGCCCGCTCGCGGGTCAAGTGGCCTAATCAACCAAAAGTCAAGTTTCTTCTCCCTACTGGATAGAAGAAACCGCATGGAATAGAGGTTTAGAGCGCGCGGCTTTTAGAGACCCTGCAAGGGTCTCACTGGGGGTCAAGAGGCCGCAGGTTCAAGTCCTGTCACTCGGACCATGAAAAACGACAAGTTTCGAAAGAAACTTGTCGTTTTTCAATGATATCCGTTCTGCCGAGAACGGGTGATATATCTTCGATATGATATTGCACTATCGAGCGTTGATATATGCTTTCAGCATATGAAAGAACGGATATTATATCATGCTTGCAAAGCAAGTATATCATACGGCGAAGCCGTATATCATATCGCCAAAGGCGATATATCATTTTTTGCGAGGGTTCAAAGTCATACGCAAAAATGCCGAAAACATCTTTTTCATAGCCCATAAACAAAAGAGAGGAATGGGTTACAACCCATTCCTCACCTTTTGCTTTGATACAAGACAGGTTGCTTTTCATCCCACACGACAAAACGGACGGTCACCGCATGGTGCCCGTCCGTTTTGTGTGCCCCTGAAACGAGGTCGGGGGCGAGTTACTCTGAATAGCGCACTTCCAGGCCAATGACCGTCACCGCATCCAACGGTGCGCCCCCGGACAGCACTTCCAAATGCAAGTGCGGGGCGTCTGCCTCCTCGCACGGGACGGTTTTAAGCACACCGATCGGCTCGCCGACTGCGACGGTATCCCCCACCTTGATGTTGCGTGCCAGCACACCGCAATAACGGCTGACAATACCGTAGCCGTGATCGATTTCTACCACATTGCCCCACAGCACGTCCTCACGGATGGCCGACACACGCCCTGTGGCAGCGGCCTTCACCGTGTCGCCTTCTTTGCCGACGAAATCCACCCCGTTGTGCACGCGCCAATCTTGCATGGTTTCCGAAAACACCAGTTCACCGTTGCTGAACGGACGGGACACTTCGTTGGTCAGCGGCAACACATACAGATCCGTCACAGGCGCGGCGGTCGTGGTGGTTGTGGTGGTGGGAGTGGTGGTGGTCACCCGCAGATCGGGCAGGTTGGTAACGGGAATTTGCACATCCTGCACCGCGGTGGTGGTGGCTACGGTGGTGGAAGGTGTTTCTTCCACCGTCGTAGCATCGCTCACAGGCGGTATCTCTTCCCCTTTTTTGGGAAATGCATAAGACAGGCTAACCGCGGCCACCGCCCCCACCGCAAGAGCACACACCGCCATGGTGACAACAAATCCTTTATCACGAATTTTCATTGATTTTTCCTCCGTTCTCGTTGGTACTGCTATTGTGGGCGAAAACGGCCAAAGATATACACAAAAAACGTCGCTGTTTTTAACAGCGACGTTTTTTCACACGTTCGTAATTCCTTTGTATTCTTGCTTCACTTTTTCGTAACTTTCCAAATTGCCGATATCGTAGCGACGGCCGGGCATTTCCATGGCGTGGACCGCCGTCTGCGTGCACAACCATGCAATATAACTGCCGGGCGCATCGGTGCCGCATCCTGCCGCGATGCCTGCTTCGACCAAGCGGGCGTCTTCTCGGGTGTAATAGTAAAACGGCGGGCAACACCAATGCGTGGCGGGCGTGGGCGATTTTTCGGTCATGTTCAAAATTTTGTCCCGATCGTCGATGGTCACCACACCGCATTTGAGCAACTTCTGCTCGTTCGGCTCGTAGTACCGCATAATACAAGACGTTCCCTTATCCGTGGCATAGGCCATAAAGCGGGTGAGGCTGAAATCCAACACATTATCCCCTGCAATAACCAACATATCGTCATCCAGTTTCAGCGTATCGATGGCATACTGAATATCCCGCACCGCGCCGAGGCGGGTTTCGTTGGTATCGGTACCGTCGTCCACCACCGTGATCTTTTGGGGTTTCGTCGCCGCCCATTCTTCAAAATGTACAGCGTATTTATGATTGGAGATCACCACAAACTCATCCACCGTGCCCGCACGGTCGATATCGTCCACCAACCAATCCAGAATGGTCTTTTCCCCCACTTTGAGCAACGGTTTAGGGAAGTTTTCGGTCAACGGATACAGGCGGGTGGCATATCCTGCTGCTAAAATCAAGCATTTCATAATCCTTACCTCACAGTTTCACGCCGTCGGCGCTGTGGCAGAAGTGCGCCGAATATTTACCCTCCAGCGCAGGGAACACTTTTAAGTATTCTCGTGTGACGGTGGCTTCGATCTCCTCGCGGCAGGCGGGATCGATCAACGCCATACAACAGCCCTTGAAACCCGCACCGCTGAAACGTCCGCCATAGATACCGGGAGTGCGCGTCATGATCTCGTACAACGTTTTGAGTTCGGGCGAACCCGTTTCCCAATTGTAAATGGACGAGTGGCCGCTTTCAAAACTCAAGCGCCCAAACGTTTCGATATCCCCGCGGCGCCACGCTTCGGCGCCCTGTTCCACGCGAAAATACTCGGTGTACCAATGCTCGGCACGGCGTGCCCACGTTTCGGGCAAACGATCCTTATATTGCTGATACACCTCAAACGGCACGTCACGCAGGTTGGTTTCTTCAAACTTGCCGTAGTCCATGCCTGCCAACGCTTTCAGCGCATAGGCGGCGGAACGGCACTCATCCACGCGCATGTTAAACGCACTGCCTGCCAAGGTGCGTTCCACACCCGAGAAGAAGACGGCGATTTCATACGGCTTCATGGACGTGGGCTGCGGGATCAGTTCATAACTGTCGTCGCGCAGATCCATATACAACAGTTGATCTTTTCGGCAATACACTTCACACGACTGATCCAACTTTCCGCACGCCACGCCGACGTATTTGTTCTCTGCTTCTTTGGCGATGAGGATCATCTCCTGCGGGGTAAGAGTAATGCCGTTCATGGTGCAAAGAGCCACCAGGAAGGTGATGATGACCGCCGCCGACGAGGACAGACCGCCGATCGGCAACTCGCCGCCGATCACGGCACACAAGCCCGTGCGCAACGGATATCGCCGATTCAACGCCAACGTGGCGCCGCGCAGGTGATCCGCCCAATCATCCTGTTTGGTTTCGGGTGCGGAAGCCACGTGCCATTGTGCCCGTTTGGGGAACTGCAACGATTGAATCTCCACCACGCCGTTTTGCTTCGGGCCATAGGCCATGTGAATACCTTTATCAATCGCAAGCCCCGTGATTTTTCCGAGTTGATGATCGGAATGTGCACCCAGCGGACACACACGGTAAGGTGTAAAAGCCGTGTGTTCCGGCGCTTTCCCATAAATGCTTTCAAATTTTTCCACGCAGTTCATGCAGAGCCCCTCCGTGATTCCGTAATATACTATTAAGTAAGTATACCACACACCTCTCACTTCGTCAACCGCCAAACGCAAAGCACCCGCCGGTTGCCCGACGGGTGCTTCGCTTGTTAGAGGGGTGTTTTGAGGAGGGGTCGATTTCTGTTAGAAATCGGTACCGAGAGGATTGCGGCTTCCTCTCTTTGGTACATGCTTAGTATAACGGATAATTTTGTACGTTTTGTGAACCTCTTGTGACTATTCTGTAAGGCTTTTGCAAACAAAATTGAAAATTTTTTCGATTTTTGCAAACAAATGTTTGCTTTTTTCGAAAAGGTGTGCTATACTAAATAAAAACTAATGTTCGTTATCGTAGATTACACGATCTTTTTTTCAGAAAGGACGGGTTTTTCATGGGTGAATTGACAAAGAAGCAAAAAGCGGTGTTG
Organism: Acutalibacteraceae bacterium; assembly: GCA_045533175.1. Lineage (GTDB taxonomy): Bacteria > Bacillota > Clostridia > Oscillospirales > Acutalibacteraceae > SIG588. The sequence continues at coordinate 800 of JAZSHJ010000128.1, read as the reverse complement.
GACTTTTTGCAGGAGCGTGCGCAGGATGGTCTGCCTCCCACGGTGCGGGAGATCTGCACCGCTGCAGGCATCAAATCCACATCCACCGTGCACGCCTATCTCAAAACGTTGGAAGATGAAGGATACATTTCCCGCCAAAGCGGTCTGAACCGCGCCATTCGTGTGAAGGGGGCGGAAAAGGCCGCACCGCCTGCCGGTCGCGTGCCGCTGATCGGCCGCGTAACGGCCGGCATGCCGATTCTCGCGGTGGAAGAGGTGGAAGATTACGTTCCCTATACCGGCCATTACGACGTGAAAGAACTGTTTGCCCTGCGGGTAAGCGGCACCAGCATGTTGAACGCCGGCATCTTGGATCGCGACGTGGTTATTGTCCGCCGCACCGAAACGGCCGAAAACGGCGATATCGTAGTGGCTTTGGTGGGCGAAGAAGCCACGGTTAAACGGTTCTTTAAAGAAGACGGCCACTTCCGTCTGCAACCGGAAAACGATGCGTTTGAACCCATCATCGTTCCCGAAGTGTCCATTCTGGGCAAAGTGGTTTCTTTGGTGCGTTATTTTTAAAAAATTTCCGCATAATCGGTGTCGGCGCGGTTCATACTAATCGCGCAGGCCGCCCCGCGCGGTATCTGCATCGCAGAAACCGAAAAGGAGGGCGCTATTATGTTGGATAAACTGGCGTTGATTCTCGCCATCATCGGCGGGCTCAACTGGGGCAGCATCGGATTGTTCCAATTCGATCTGGTCGCGTGGGTGTTCGGTGGGCAGGATGCCACCTTCAGCCGCATCATCTACACGCTGGT
>JAZSHJ010000097.1:0-11120 GCA_045533175.1 Acutalibacteraceae bacterium | reverse complement strand
CTTTCCACCAGCACCTCCACCGTGCGGCCGACTTGTGCGGCGTTGTAACGGTCGGTCACCAACGCCTGTTCTTGCATCACGATATCACGGCGGCGTTGTTTCATTTTATCCGATACTTGCCCGTCCATCACAGCGGCGGGTGTGCCGTCTTCGGGCGAGTAGGCAAAACAGCCCAAGCGCTCGATCCCTACCTCTTTCACGAAATCGCACAATGCAGCAAAATCCGCTTTGGTTTCGCCGGGGAATCCCACCATCACGGTGGAACGCAACACAATACCCGGCACCGTTTCACGGATACGGGCAATGAGTGCTTTCAACGAAGCGACATCTCCGCGACGATTCATGCGGCGAAGCACCTCGCCGCTTACGTGCTGAAGCGGAATGTCCATGTATTTCACGATTTTTTCTTCCTCCCGCATCACCGTGAGCAGTTCCTCGGTGATGTGTTCGGGATAGCAATACAACAAACGAATCCAGCAAAGTCCTTCCACCGCGCACAACTTACGCAACAGTTGCGGCAGGCGAGATTCGCCGTAAAGATCCTGTCCCCATGCGGTGACGTCCTGCGCCACCAGCACCAGTTCCTTCACCCCGTTTTGGGCGAGTGTTTCGGCCTCTTTCACGATTGCCTCTTCGCTTCGACTGCGCAGGCCGCCGCGAATCAGCGGGATGGCGCAGTAGGTGCAACGGTTATCGCAACCGTCCGCAATGCGCAAATAGGCAAAGAAGGAAGGCGTTGTCTGCAAACGGTCGCCGTCCAGCTCCCAACACGATTTGTCGGGAAAAGAGGCCACCGTGTCCCCCGCTGTCACCGCATTTACAACCTCGACAATATCGCGGTTTGCACCCAAGCCGATCACCGCATCGCATTCCGGCAACTCGCGTGCCACCTCTTCACGATAGCGTTCCGCCATACATCCCGTCACGATGATCTTTTTGATCTGCCCTTCGTTTTTCAACGCGGCAAATTCCAAAATATTTTCAATGGATTCTTTTTTGGCATCTTCGATAAACCCACAGGTGTTCACGATCACCACATCGGCAAGACCGCTGTCCGCCGTGATGCGAAAGCCAGCGTTTTCAAGTTTCGCCAACATCAGTTCCGCATCCATTTGGTTTTTGGGACAGCCGAGCGACACCATACCCACTTTGATAGCCATACGTGATTCCTCAATTCTTAGAAATCGTCCCCTTCGATGTCTGTTTCAAGACATCGCCACGCTTCTCGTACCGTGCGGCTGTCGTAGCCGTAGCGCATGAGCAACGCCGTTCCCCGCTGTTGCGCGGTCGGGGTAACAGACACAGTATACCTCTTTTTTTCCAGTAAAGCAAGTGCTTGTTGCAAATCGTTCAGATTTTCTGCTTCATCCACCGCTTCCACGGCATATTCCCCGAGTTCACGGGCAATGCCGTGCGCCGCGATCTCCTGCACCGTGCGGCGGCGGGAATACAGTTTGCGTAGACGGCAATCCCGCGCCAGACGGCGGGCGTACACTTCGTCGTTCACCAATCCCAGTTCGCACATACGCGTTGCCGTGGCCGCTGCCTCTTCGGCATATCCCTTTTCCCGCAGTTTGCGGCCCAGTTCCCGTTCGCCGTAATCCCGCACACTTAAAAGATACAGCGCATATTCCCGCGCACGGCGGGCGGACGAAGCCGCAAGCAACGCCGCCAGCTCTTCCTCACTAATCTCGCTGCCCACGGTATACACCGATTCTTCCACCGTTTGTTTATCTATCATATAGTCCGTTCCGTCGCTGAGCGCCATGCAAAATTGCTGACCGCGACGGCGTTCCAACGCTTCAATCCGCATCGTATTCTCCTTTGAAGAAAGGCGGCAGGTCGCCCCGCCGCCTCACTTAAATGTTAATCATCCACCGTGATATCGATCTTTGCTTTTGCCGTGTTGGCGGTCACCTGCACCGCCGCTTCAATCGGGATTTCCAACGGCGCTTGTTCCGGCACGACGGCCGCCTGCGGACGGCTTTGCCGCGCCAACTCTTCACGGATCTGTGCTTCGAGCTGTGCCGCCGTTTCGGGGTTATCTCGCAAAAAGTCGCGAGCGTTATCCCGTCCTTGGCCGATACGCATGTCGTTGTAATAGAACCACGCGCCCGAACGCTGAACCAATTCGAGTTTCATACCGAGATCCAACAACTCGCTGTCGCGGGAGATACCCTTTCCGTACAGCACGTCGAACTCCGCTTCTTTAAACGGGGGCGCCACCTTGTTTTTCACCACACGCACACGGGTGTGCGAACCGATCGGTTCGCTGCCGTTTTTGATGGTTTCCACACGGCGCACATCCAAACGCACCGAAGCGTAATATTTCAGCGCGTTGCCGCCCGCGGTGACTTCGGGGTTGCCGTACATCACACCGACTTTCAAACGCAACTGGTTGATGAACACGGCGATGCAGTTGGATTTGGATACCACGCCCGCCAGTTTGCGCATGGCCTGCGACATCAGGCGCGCCTGCAGACCGACATGGGAATCCCCCATCTCGCCTTCAATTTCGGCGCGCGGCACCAACGCCGCCACCGAATCGACCACCACGATATCGATCGCGCCTGAACGGATCAGCGCTTCCGCGATCTCCAACGCTTGTTCGCCCGTATCCGGCTGAGAAACCAACAGCGAATCCACGTTCACACCCAGCGCCGCCGCATATACGGGATCCAGCGCGTGTTCCACATCGATAAACGCCGCTTCGCCACCGCGTTTTTGCGCTTCCGCCACCGCGTGCAGCGCCAACGTGGTCTTACCCGAAGATTCGGGACCGTAGATCTCCACAATACGACCGCGCGGCAAACCGCCGATTCCCAACGCCGCATCCAATGCGAGTGAACCCGTGGAGATGGACTCCACATTCAAATGGGCATTTTGCCCCAAACGCATAACGGCACCTTTGCCGTAACTTTTTTCAATCTGTTGCAAAGCGATCTCCAGCGCTTTTTGACGATCCTCCGTCTTGCCGGGCATGGCCTTTGCCGCTTTCTTCTCCGCCATATCTTCCTTCTCCTTTTCATATCTTCAACGATTCTCATTATACCAAAAATTCCGAGGATTGCAAGCGATTTTCTACAAAAATCGAACATTTGTTCATTTTTGTAAGAGTGCACAATTTTGAAGTATATTTCTTGGTGAAATCTGCTTTCGTTTACTCTTTCTTTACATTATCCTATTGAAAAATGCAACGAGGCGGCGTATACTGTAAGTAGTTATTTTTTCCATGTGTTTCTCCCCCTTGCGACGCACACGCTACCGTTGGGAGGGATCACACATGGATAAAAAACAAGAGTATTGGAACGTGTTCGTGCAGACGGGGCGGGTGGAAGATTACCTGCGTTACCGTTCCTGCACCGACACACCGAAGGAGGCGACGGCAGATGAAGATACAGACCGACGGTCTGATCATTCGGGAAACCCCGGTGGGCGAAGCGGATAAGTTCGTCACGGTGCTCACCCGTACCCACGGCGTTGTGCGTGCGGCCGCACGCGGTGCACGCAAAGCGAACAGCCGTCACGCCGCCGCCACACAACTGCTCACCCACGGACAGTTCTTAATGCAGGAGGGCAAAAACAGTTGGTATCTCGACGATGCCCGCCCCCTCACCGTCTTTTTCTCATTAAAGGACGATTTGGAAAAGCTGACACTCGGCCAGTATTTTTGCGAACTGGCGGGAGCGATCGCCCCGCGGGAAGAACCGGCCGAAGAAGCGTTGCGCCTGTTGCTCAATGCCCTGCACTTTTTGGCAGGCGGCGAACGCGCACCCTATTTGTTAAAAGCAGTGACCGAACTGCGCCTGTTGGCTTTGGCGGGATACGCCCCCGACCTTTCGGCGTGTTGCCGTTGCGGGCGCACCGAAGGGGCACACGGATTTTTGCCGCGTGAAGGGCAACTGCTTTGTCCCGCTTGCGGAGAGGCCGTTGTGCTTTCCGCAGGGGTGTTGGATGCTTTGCGCCGTATTCAAAGAGGCACGCTCGCCGCGGCGTTCTCGCTTGCGCTGTCCCCCGAAGATTGCGCCGCACTCGCCACCGTAAGCGAAGCGTTTTTAAAGGAACAGTTGGGGCGCAGTTTTGCCACGCTGGATTTTTACAACACATTACATAGTTGAGAGGATACATCGTATGAATCGAGATCATCTGGCATTGGAATTGGATAAGGTGCTGGAACTTTTAGCATCCGAAACCACCTGTGCGGATGCCGCCGAAGCGGCACGCCACCTTACCCCTTCGCCGTATTTGGCCGAAGCGCAGGTGCGATTGGAAGAAACCGATGCCGCCTATCGTTTGATGGCAGGATTCGGCTCGCCTTCATTCGGACATTTGCAAAACGTCACCAACGCCTTGCGCCGTGCGGACGCGGGGGCGGTACTTTCGGGACGTGATCTGTTGCAGATCGCAGAAAACCTGCGTGTGATCCGTTCACTCACCGAATGGCGCAGTCATTGCGCAGGAATCGAAACACCGTTGGACGACCGTTTTGATGCGTTGACTCCCAATAAGTATCTGGAAGAGAAGATCACCGCCACCCTCACATCGGAAGACACTTTGGCGGACAACGCCTCTCCCTTGCTGGCGGAGATCCGTCGCAAAATGCGGGCGGCCGCCGCCCGTGTGCGGGAACAACTGGACAAACTGGTGCGTTCTCCCGCTTATCAAAAATTTTTGCAAGACCCCATCGTCACCATCCGTAACGGCCGCTTTGTGGTACCTGTCAAGGCGGAAAGCCGTGCCGAGATTCCCGGTTTGGTGCATGACACCTCTGCTTCGGGTTCCACCGTGTTTGTGGAACCGATGGGTTCGGTGGAAGCCAACAACGAGATCCGCGTGCTGGAATCCAAGGAGAAGGCGGAGATCGAACGCATCTTGGCGGAACTTTCCGCTGAAGCGGGTTCGTTTGCAGACACCATCATCGCAAACTATGAACTCTTGGTGGAACTGAACCTCATCTTCGCCAAGGCGCGACTGGCCTATGCCATGAAAGCCACCGTGCCGCGACTGAATGATCGCGGACATATTCTGCTTCGCCGTGCCCGCCATCCGCTGATCGATTCCAAAAAAGTGGTGCCCATCGACGTGGAGTTGGGCGGTGCATTTGATACGTTAGTCATCACCGGCCCGAACACGGGCGGCAAAACGGTGACGCTCAAAACCATCGGTCTGTTATCCCTCTTGGCGATGATCGGTTTGTTGCCTCCCGCAGACGCCGGCACAACACTTTCGGTGTTCGCTCATGTGTTGGCGGATATCGGGGATGAACAGTCCATTGAGCAATCGCTTTCCACCTTTTCGGCGCACATGACCAACATTGTGCGCATCCTGGAAACCACCGACCGCCAAAGTCTGGTACTGTTGGATGAAGTTGGCGCGGGCACCGATCCCGTGGAAGGGGCGGCGCTGGCCATTGCGATTTTGGAGCAGTTGCGCGCACAAGGCGCGCGCATGGCGGCCACCACCCACTATGCCGAGCTGAAAGCCTATGCCATCCGCACCGACGGAGTGGAAAACGGCAGTTGTGAATTCGACGTGGCAACTCTCCGTCCGACCTACCGCTTGTTGGTGGGTGTGCCGGGACGCTCAAATGCTTTTGCCATCTCCCGCCGTTTGGGTGTCGGGGAAGAGTTGGTGGCACGGGCGCAGGAAATGGTTTCGGCCGAAAACCGCCGTTTGGAAGACGTGGTGACCAATTTGGAGGATCGCCGCCAAGAATTGGAGGCGGCGCTGAAAAAGGCCACCGCCGAAAAAGCACGCGCCGAAGCCGCGGCGGCCGATGCGGAACGTGAACGTGCCGTCTTCCGCGAAAAGCAGGAAAAGGCCTTGGACGATGCACGCGAACAGGCACGTCGCTTGGTGGAAAAGGCACGTGCCGAAGCCGCGGCGCTGATCGACGAATTGGACGATCTGCGCCGTCAAAAGGACGCCGCTGATTTTGCCGCCCGCACGGGCGAAGCGAAAAGTCGCCTGAAATCACGACTGGGACAGTTGGAAGCGGAGATCGATCCGGTCACCGCCCGCCGCCGTGAAGGGTATTCTCTCCCTCGTCCGTTAAAAGCGGGAGACGACGTGCTGATTATTGATATCGATAAAAAAGGCGTGGTCCTCTCCCCCGCCGACAGCAACGGACAGGTGGAGGTGCAAGCGGGCATCATCAAAACTCGCGTGGCGCTGGACAATTTGAAGTTGCTGGACAAAGACGGCCGCACGGTGAAAGCAGACGGCAACAAACGGCGCAACCCGTCGGTGATTCTTCCCTCCCGCATGGAACGCGCCGCTTCGATCGAAGTGGATCTGCGCGGCAAGACGGTGGAGGAAGCGTTGCTCGATCTCGATCAATTCATAGACGGTGCGGTGATGATGAACCGCGAAACCGTCACCATCATTCACGGCAAAGGTACGGGGGCGTTGCGCAACGCCGTGCATCAGCACCTGCGCAGTCACCCGTCTGTCAAAGCGTACCGCCTCGGCGTGTACGGAGAAGGCGAAATGGGCGTTACCATCGCCACATTAAAGTAAGGAGTGGTCATTATGAAAATGAAAACCGCGTTATCGCTTGCATTGCGCACCTTGGTGTCGCTTGTGTTCCTGTTTTTGTATTATTGGTTTGCTCTGCCGCCGATCCACTTGCGTTCCCCCGCCTTTTGGATCTTTGCGGTCATCAGCATCGCGGTAATCACCGTCATCTTCTCGCTCGGCGGACTTTTTCGCTCGCTTCGCCAAACGGAGTTTGTGAAAGATAAGAAAGGTAAAATCATTGTCGGCGGCTTCGGACGGACGTTGCGCTCTATCCCGATCGTCTATCGCGTGGTGGGCGGCGTGGCTTTGGCAGCCATCTTGGTGTTCGGTATCTGTTCCTTCCTCTTTTCGCCCCTGTTTTTCTCTGCACAGTACAAAGATCTCATCGTGAGCGAAACGGGAGATTTTGCCACCGACGTGTCCGAGATCTCCTGGTCGCAGATCCCCGTAGTGGATAAGGACAGCGCCGAACGGTTGGGTTCGCGCAAACTCGGCGAGATCGATAAACTGGTTTCGCAGTTTGAAGTGGCAAGCAACTACACGCAGATCAATTATCAAGGCAAACCCGTGCGGGTAACGCCGCTGGAATACGGCGACATTTTCAAATGGTTCCGCAACCGTGAAAACGGCATTCCCGCTTACATCAAGGTGGACATGGTGACACAGGCGGTGGATCTCGTGGATCTGCCGCAAGGAATGAAATATTCCGAAAGCGAATATTTCATGCGCAACATCAACCGCTATCTGCGCTTCAAGTTCCCCACCTTGTTGTACGATAACCTCAGCTTTGAGGTGGACGAAAGCGGCACTCCGTATTGGGTGGCCTCCACCTACACCTACCGCATCGGTCTTGCCAGCGGGCGGGATGCCAACGGCGCGGTGTTGGTGAACGCCGTGACAGGCGAAGCCACCCGCTATGAACTTTCGGGCGTCCCTTCGTGGGTGGACCAAGTGTTTGATGCAGACATGGTGTTGAAACAACTCGAATACTACGGCGCGTATCAGTCGGGTTTTTGGAACTCGGTGTTTGGGCAAGCGGGTGTAAAGTATCCCACCGATGGATACAACTATCTCGCGATTGACGACGACGTGTGGTTGTACACGGGTATGACCTCGGCGGGCGGCGACGAATCCAACGTCGGCTTCGTGCTCATTAACCTGCGCACCAAAGAAACCAAGTATTACACCGTGCCGGGCGCGGAGGAGTATTCTGCCATGAGTTCCGCCGAAGGGCAAGAACAGCACTTGGGCTATTCGGCCACCTTCCCCATCCTGTTGAACGTGGAAGGACGCCCGACCTACTTTATGTCGCTGAAAGACGACGCGGGGCTTGTAAAGAAATATGCCTTTGTGGACGTGGAACAGTACCAGATCGTCGGCACGGGCGACAAACTGGAAGCCGCCCGTGAAGCCTACCTTGAAAAGTTGAAAGCGGGTGACTTGATCGACGATACGGGCAGCAACAACGAAACGCCCCCCGCCAACGACGTGACCTTCAGCGGCACGGTGGCGGAAATTCACGCGGTGGTGCAAAACGGAAACACCGTGTACTATTTCCGCTTTAACGAAGTGGGCGGCATCTTCACGGCAAATATTGCGGTGAGTGAAAATCTCCCCTTCCTGAAAGCGGGCGATCTCATTACCGTCACCCACGAAGACGGCAGCTCGGCGGTGAAAACATTGGAGATTGCGGAATAAACGTAAAGCCGCAGGTATCGAACGATACCTGCGGCTTTTTACATGTCAAGTGTTTTGTTGAGTTCAAACCGTTTGCACGGATATACGTATGCCACATCGTAAAACCCTTGCAGAGATACAAAGTAGAACTCGTCCCCCGCGGCCGACATGTTTTTAAGCCCCTTGGAGGTGATGTAAAAGTCACGACTCCATTCATAATGCCGTCTGAACGGCGGCACCCGAAACCGCGCACCCGAAGAAAAGTAATACACCGTGATGAGCCTTTTATAGCGTAAAATCGGACCGTGCAAGCCGCTTGCGCCGTGCGGCTCATAGATGTATTCTTCTCTGATGGTGTTGAGTTTTACCGTCGCAATGGAAATGTCGCTGCGGTCGAGCATTTCCCGAACCGCCAGTTTTTTCGTTCGCGACACGCGGTATTCCAACACACCGCAGACGATGTGATAGATTGGAAACAACGAAATGAGTACCGCGATCCACCAATGTCGAGAGAATACGGCCGTCGCCACCGTTAACGCTGCACCTATCAATGCAGAACCTGTGCGATAGGCATTCAAATCCGTCGGTTGCCACTTCACCAAACGGGTAAGATCGTGGACAATGCCTTCCAAGGTCAACGTTTCTTTTTGCATACCATCACCGTCCGGGGAATCAGTTGTTCCTATTGTTGTTGGAAAAGACGTCCGCCACTTCGCTGATCGTGATATAGGCAGACGGATCGATCTCGTGAACAAGATCACGCATACGGATCACTTGATAGCGATTCACCACAAAATAGATCATCGACTTATCCCGATTGGAGTATCCGCCCTTGGCATCCAGATGCGTCATACCGCTTGTGAAAGCGTCACTCAATGCCTTACACACCTCATCGGGCATTTCGGTTATGATAATGGCACACTTAGCTCTGTCAATACCTTCCACGATGAAGTCCACCGTTTTCAATGCCGCAGCATAGGTCACGATGGAGTACAACGGCAAAATCCAACTTTTCAACACGATGCCGCAAACTACGTATAAAAGAACGTTGTATACCATAACGAATGTGCCGACGGTAATACCTAAGCGTTTCGCAAAAATGACCGCCATAACTTCAATGCCGTCCATTGCTCCGCCGTAGCGGATGGCCAGACCGCTTCCGATACCCGAAATCACACCACCAAACAAGGCGCAAAGCAACAGATCCGTTCCGGCAAGCGGAGACGCGATGCTCACATCAATTGGCAATACATCGGTTATCAGCCAAGCGGAAAGAGAATAGATCGCCACCGTATAAATGGCATACACCGTGAAAACCCACCCCTGTTTTTTGAGACCGAACAAGAACAGCGGAATGTTCAAAATCAACAAAAAGACAGACAAAGACAGGATGGTCGGCGTCACCTGATCGAGCAACATAGACGTGCCGGAAATACCGCTGTCATACAATTTGACCGGCGTTAAAAACAGCGTAATACCAAATGCATTTACGATTCCCGCCAATGTCAGCATAAGCAAATTTACAATATGAATCTTCTTCAATTGCTTTATCAAGTTTACCACCTCGTATAAAGTATACCGTATTGTAAAGAGAAATGCAATATTGAGAGGAGATATTATGGGTTTTCACTTGCTTATGTGCAAAAAGTTTTTCCTCGAACTTTGCTTTTGGGTGGTAGCAACACTCTCCAAAGGTTGACGGACTTTGAACCCCGCTTTTGCGTTAAGTTAATACTTGTTCACGTTCCCTGCAAGCGCAAAAGCATGGAAAAGGCCGCGCCTTTTCGGGGTCCTTCGTGTCGTAGTGATCAAATTCAAAAGAACAGGGGATACCCGAAGGTATCCCCTGTTCTTTTTGGAGCTGGTTGACGGACTTGAACCCCCGACCTGCTGATTACAAATCAGCTGCTCTACCAACTGAGCTAAACCAGCGTGGATGTGAAACCACGATAAGGATAATATCACATTTTCACGGTTTCGTCAAGAGTGAATTTTCGCCGTTATTCCCCTTGTAGAACTCCGTTTTTTGTGGTATACTTAAAATAAAGGCGGTGACGTAAATGGGCTGGTTTTTAGTTGTGTTCGGCGTTGTACTGTTGATATTTCTTGCGGCCGCGTGGTGGGCGTTTTGTTACACCTTTAAACGCGGACACGACAACGTGTTGGCATTGCTTGAAAACACCGAACATTTTCTGTATCCCTACAGCGGCATGATCCGTGAAAGCATGGAACGCATCGATACCGCCCCTCACACCAAGGTTACGGTGCAAAGCTACGACGGGTTAACGCTTTCCGCGCGGATTTACCCCGCCGAACACGCACGCGGAGTGATCGCGGTGTTCCACGGGTATCGTTCCACCGCCTCACGGGAGTATGGTTGCGCGGTGGACATGTATCGCGCATTTGGGTTTGACGTGCTGATGGTGGATCAACGTGCCGCGGGCAACAGCGAAGGTGACGTTATCACTTTTGGTGTGAAAGAACGGCACGACGCGCTCGCGTGGGCACGGTTTTTGAGCGAACGATACGGCAAGGATAAACCGATCTTCTTAAGCGGCATTTCTATGGGTGCGGCCACCGTCATGATGGCCACCGCCCTGCCGTTACCCAAAAACGTGCGGGGCATTGTAGCGGATTCGGGGTTTACCACCCCCGCCGATATCATCGGCACGGTAGCCGCCCGTGACTTTCACCTGCCGCGACAGATCGTTCTGCCGTTTTTGAACGCGGTGAGCCGTTTGTTCGGCGGATTTGGGTTGTATGAAGCCAACGCCCTCACAGCATTGAAAGACAACCGCATTCCCGTGCTGTTCGTTCACGGCGAAGCGGACAGTTTTGTCCCCTGTGAGATGAGCCACCGCGCGTTTGAGGCAGCAGGCGGGGCGAAACGGCTGATTACCGTGCCGGGTGCGGAACACGGATGC
>JAZSHJ010000090.1:0-2891 GCA_045533175.1 Acutalibacteraceae bacterium | reverse complement strand
TGCTCGACTATAATATCAAACCATCCCCCATTTGTCAACCCTTTTTTTCAAAAAATTTTAAGTTTTTTTCAAATCACCGTTTTTGTCCGAAAAAGACGAAAACAAAGCCGTCAAGTTGTGCAATTTGCCACAAACCGCGCCGCCTATTTGCGCCGCAAAACCGAACCCCCTTTTCACAGTACAAATCGGCGCAAAAAGCAACTGTTCTTTCCTTATATTACATAGCAAGACCGCCCCGCCTTGCGGCAGGGCGGAGCTCCTATATTATCATTTTAGAATGTCGGCGGAGCGCAGGTGGTTTTCCCGCTGATTGTTTGTGCGGCGGTGGCAGAGGCGCTTACCTCTTCCCGCACCCAGAACATGGCGATGATACGTTTATCATCCATCGCTCCCCCCCTTTCACCCTATAAGTAGGAAACGATCGGTATCGGTCACGTATCAGTATATAAATTTTTAAAAAACGTGTCAACCGCCGTGTGTGCGTATTTCTACACCTCATCCGTCTTTTGGCTTCGCAAAAAGCCTTCCCTTTGCGGGGAAGGCTTTTTATTCCTTTATAAACCCGGTTACTGCGCCGTTGTGGTACACAAGGTAGTTGTACCCATGCGTGACGTGGTGGTGGGACGGCCGGTGTAACTTGTGCTTGTGGTGGACGGGCCTGTATAGAAGGTGATCGGCGGCGGTTCGGTGGTGGTGTTCAACATTGGAAATACCTTCCACGAGAACATATACTCGCGAAACGCTTCGTCGTCGCCGTACAGCGCTTCCAGAAACTCGCCGCAGGTATACTCATACCCCAAGCCGTGTTCCACCGCAATGTGGCCGAGTGCGTTTTCCCATCCCATCACGGCAATGTACTCTTCACGGGTAATGTCGCAAAAATCCACAAAGGTGAGAATGTTGGCTTCCTCCCCTTTATCACCGTAGGCATCACAATAGGCCTGCCACACGTCTTGGCCCACGTATTCGATCAACTCACCGTTGAAGCGGTGGTATTCGAGGTTGTGAACGGGGCACATCCCTTCCATCAAAAACGCATCGTCCGTTTGTGGACGTTGCGCCGTTTCGCGGTGGAACACCCACGCGGTAAGCTCAGCGTTATCCCCGTAAATCGCATCCAAAAACCGTCCGTAAGTATAGGGCGCATACGGATCCAACCCCATGGCGGTCATGTCTAACATATCCTCCCACTTCATGGCTGTGACAAACTGCTCGCGGGTGATGCCGCAGAATCGTACAAAACTGATGATATTGAACTCTTCGCCTTTGTGCGTAGCACGGTACTCGTCCAACGTATCCTCGTCCACCAATCGCAACAAATAGCTGTCGATGGCGTGATAATGGAAGGAGTGCACCGTGCAGGCGTTCGCGTCGCCGCCCGTCCCCCACAGCGTGGTGGTGGTGACAACAGGTGTGGTGACGGCACCGGGGACAGAACCTCCCATAGGCGGTTTTTGCTGTTGGGATTTCAAAAAACCCACGTAGCCCAACACACCGACCACCACCGCGGCGGCAACCGCCGTGACGGTTACCCACAAAGGGGTGACGCGCCGTTTGGGCGGGCAGGCCGCGGCCGCTACCGTTTGTTCATTCAAATCGCCGATGGCAAATAACAGTTGTTCCGCATTCATACCGACACACCCTCCTTTTGCAAATAGTTCCGCAGGCGTTCGCGCTGACGGCAGAGCCGCACCTTCAGCGTTCCTTCGCCGATGCCGCTTTCGTGCGAAAGCGCAGACAACGCCTCGCCGTACCAATACCGTTTCACAAACAGCCACCGATTCTCTGCTGTTTCGCTTTGCAAAAAGCGATCGATCAAGACGGCGGTGTGGGCGCTGTCGAACGCCTCTTCCACCGTATCGTCGGTTGCAACCTCGCGCAGTTCGGACAACAGGACCGCCGCTTCACCGCCGCGCTTTTGTGCCGTGCGGCGGGAAAAGCGCTTTAACGCAAGGTTGCGGGCGATGCGCCCCAGAAACGCCGAAAGCGATTGCGGCTTGGCGGGCGGGATGGCGTTCCACGCCGCAAAATAGGTGTCGTTTTCACATTCCTCCGTATCCTCGGCATTGCCCAGCAGGTTAAAAGCAATGCGGCGGCAAAGCTTACCGTATTTTTCCCGCACCGCAGGAAATACGCTTTCGTCCCTTTGCCAGAACAGTTCCACTATGCGTTGATCCTCCATCGCTCTCCCCCCTCTGTTACATTTGAACCGTCTGCAGCGGCCACGCGGTGCCACTCAGCCGTTCGACCGAGAGCAGGTGAAATCCGTGTTCACTCTCTTTTGCCGCATACCGCACCGTGGCCGATTCCACCAAGCCCGTGGTGTCCGCAAAGAAGCGGATGGTCACGGTGTGAACGTCCGCTTCATAGATATGCTCCCGCAACGCGCAACTGTACCACGTTGCACCGCCCGCCAAATGAAGCAGTTTTCCCTCTGCTCGGTTGCGTGCCGCCGAAAAATCCGTCACCTGCACACCGAGCGTGTGGGCGCAATATGCAGAAAGTTCCGCTTCGGTCATGACACCGGAGAAGGATTCCCCGCGCCATTTGGACATGATGCTGTGTACCGACATCAGATCGGAATTGTGCTCCACCACCCACGAGGGGGAAAAATCTGCCGTATCCGCCACCGTATCAAACAGTTCCAATGCGGTTGCCGCCGTGTGGCAAAACGCCACCGCTTCGGATTGCCCCAGCACGCTGTCGATCCATCCCGCCGCGGTGTCGGCGGCGGCCAGACGCAAACGGCCGTATTCGGAATCCATACCGTACAGCCACCACTCGCTGTGCCCCACGGGGACGGTGGGCAGATCGCTTTCGCTCACTTCCAACAACAACGTTAAGGGGCGGACATCGGTGGCCGCTTCCAACGCGCAGGCGGTCACCTTCAC
>JAZSHJ010000109.1:0-8158 GCA_045533175.1 Acutalibacteraceae bacterium | reverse complement strand
CCGTCCGTTTTCACACACACGGGAACGTAGGTGGCGGTGTGTCCCTCGAAACAGCCGTTTTCCAGCGGCGTTTCCAACAGCACGTCCACCGTTTGTCCGCACAAGGCGGATTCATATTCTTGGCGGGTGCGTTCACACACCCCGCTTAAACGGCGGGCACGCGCCGATTTTTCACCGGCCGATACCTGCCCTGCCATGGTGGCGGCGGGAGTGCCCGGACGGCGGGAATACATGAAGATGTGCGCGCGGGCAAACGCGATCTCGTTTGCAAAGCGCAGGGTCGCGGCAAATTCCTCTTCCGTTTCACCGGGGAATCCCACCATGATATCGGTGGTGATGGCGCAATCGGGGAAGCGCTTTCGCAAATCGGCACACAGCGCGGCGTAATCGGCGGTGGTGTAATGTCGCCGCATTCGTCGAAGGGTGGTGTCGCATCCGCTTTGCAAGGACAGGTGGAATTGCGGGCAGAGCTTTGGTACGGCGGCCAGACGATCCAGCAATGCCGGCGTCATGTGATCCGGTTCCAGCGAGCCGAGCCGCACCCGTAAAATGCCTTCGGTGGCGGCGGCCAGTTCCACCGCATCCGCCAGCGAATCGCCGCTGTCCTGTCCAAAGGCGGTCAGGTTAATGCCGGTTAACACGACCTCGCGAAATCCCGCTGCCGCCAGCGAGTCCAATTCGCACTTCAGATCGTCCAGCGCACGGGAACGCACCCGTCCGCGGGCGTAGGGGATGGCACAATAACTGCAAAAACGATTGCACCCGTCTTCGATCTTTACAAATGCGCGGGTGCGTCCTTGGAATTCGCGGATGGTCAGCGGTTCGTACACGGTGGGGTGCGGCGGAATGTCCACCAGCCGTTCCCGCGAGGCAAGGAAGGTGCGCAACCGCCCCCCGATGGTGCGCCGTTCGGCATTGCCCAGTACAATGTCCGCATCGGTGAGTGCCGCGGCGCTTTCGGGGAAGGCTTGCGGCATGCACCCCGCAAGGACGATGACGGCATGGGGGTTATCCCGCCGACAGCGGCGCAACAACTGGCGCAACTTGCGGTCGCTTTCGCCGGTTACGGTGCAGGAGTTGACGATCAGCACGTCGCCTGCTTCGGCTTTGAATCCCGCGTGAAATTCCCCGGTGGAAAAGCCTTCGTCTTCCAAAATACGACGCATCGCCTGCGTTTCGTATTGGTTGACTTTGCAACCCAACGTGTGAAAGTAAACCGTCATGCCCAACCCTCGCTTTGCGCTAATATAACGTATAATATAGGTATTATATCATAAGTGCGGCCGTAAAGCAAGAGAAAGAATAAGTGAAAAGAAAAAAGCATAAGGTTTACGGAAGGAGGCTGTGCTATGAAAAGGGGAATACGATGGTTGGCGCTTGTGTGCGCGTTTGTGTGTTTGTGGTGTCCGCTTGCGGCTGCGGCGGAGGGGAGTGAGGTTGCGCTGCCCGACGTGGGAGGGCAATCGGCTGTGTTGATCGACCTTCAAAGTGGGGAAGTGCTGTTTGAAAAGGAGGCAGACAAACGGTTGCCGATCGCTTCGGTCACCAAGGTGATGACCATGTTGCTCACAATGGAGGCGATCGACCACGGAATGCTCGGCTTGCAGGATCGGCTTACCTGTTCGTCCGAAGCGGCATCTTACGGCGGATCGCAGATTTGGTTGGAAACGGGCGAGCAGATGACGGTGGATGATTTGCTCAAAGCGGTGGCGGTGGTATCGGCCAACGATGCGTGCGCCGTGTTGGCGGAAGCACAAGCGGGTTCGGTGGAAGCGTTTGTGGGGCAGATGAACCGTCGGGCGGCAGAACTCGGAATGGAAAACACGCAGTTTTTGGATTGCTGCGGGCTGAACGACGAAGCGTACAGTTCGGCACGAGACGTGGCTGTCATGTCGCGTGAGCTGATGAAGCACGAACGAGTGGTGACCTATACCACCATTTGGATGGATTCACTCAGAGGCGGTGCGTCGGAGCTGACCAACACCAACAAACTCATCCGCTATTACGAAGGGGCAACGGGGCTTAAGACGGGCACGACCTCTACGGCGGGGCATTGCCTGTCGGCCACCGCTGAGCGCAACGGACTGGGATTGTGTGCGGTGATACTGGGATGTGAAACAACGGACGAACGGTTCGGCGGCGCGCGCAAAATGCTGGATTGGGGATTTGCCAATTTCACGCGGTACACCCCCACTACCGAGGAGATCGTGCTCACCAAAGTGCCCGTGTTGCACGGGGTGCGATCGGCGGTGATGCCGACGGCGGATGCCGCCGCCCCGCTGTTGTTGCGCCGCGGCGAAGAAAGCAGCATTCACACCGAAGTGACGTTGGCTGAAGATGTGGAAGCTCCCGTGCTGAAAGGACAGGTGCTGGGGGCGGTCACGCTGAAGCGGGAGGGGGAAGTGCTGGCATCCTATCCCATCCGTGCCGCGGAAGAAGTGAAACGTCTGAACTTTTGGCAGGCGTTTGTATGGCTTTGGCGAGAAATCGGCGGATTGGACGGTTAAAATCAAAAAATATCGTAAAAAATATGCAAAAATTTCATGTTTACGGTTGCAAATCTCAGCAGAATATTGTATTATATAGAAAAGCAACTTGTATAGTGAGAAAGAAAAGGGGCAAAAGGACTATGAGCGTTACGTTACACACCGAATATGCAAACGGGTTCCTCCGTTCGCATGAGATCGCAGCGTTGCAGCCGCAGGTTACCGCCGCGCATGAACTGTTGCACAGCGGCCGCGGACTCGGCAACGATTTCCTCGGTTGGATGGACCTGCCCGTCAATTACGATAAAGAAGAATTTGCCCGCATCAAAGCGGCACCCGCCCGCATCCAGGCGGATACCGACGTGTTCGTGGTCATCGGTATCGGCGGTTCGTATCTCGGTGCCCGTGCAGTAATCGAGTTTTTGAAATCTCCGAACTACAATCTGTTGGCGAAGAATACGCCGCAGGTGTTCTTTGCGGGCAACAGCATCAGCGCCGATGCGATGAACGATGTTCTTTCGCTGTGCGAAGGCAAACGTGTGTCGGTGAACGTGATCTCCAAATCCGGCACCACTACGGAACCGGCCATTGCATTCCGTGTGTTCCGCGATTATTTGGAAAAAACGGTGGGCAAGGAAGAGGCGCGTCGCCGCATTTACGTGACGACCGATCGCGCCCGCGGCACGCTTAAGGAACTGTCCGATCGCGAAGGGTACGAAACCTTTGTGGTGCCGGATGACGTGGGCGGCCGTTTTTCGGTGCTCACGGCGGTGGGTTTGCTTCCCGTGGCGGTGGCGGGCTGTGATATCGACGCCTTGATGGCGGGTGCCGCCGAAGCACGCGACGCGTTTGCAGATCCGAATTTGGAAACCAATGAGTGCTACCGTTATGCGGCGGCGCGTCACGTGATGTTGCGTCGCGGCCGTGCGGTGGAACTGATGGTCAGTTACGAACCGCGCTATGCTTTGATGTCCGAGTGGTGGAAACAACTGTACGGTGAAAGCGAAGGCAAGGACGGCAAGGGATTGTTCCCCGCTTCGGTCATCTTCTCCACCGACCTGCATTCGCTCGGTCAGTTTGTACAGGATGGCGCAAACATTCTGTTTGAAACGGTGGTGCAGTTTGATAAAGCCCCCTCCACTCTGACCATTCGAGAAGAGGCGGAAAACGGGGACGGATTGAACTTCCTTGCCGGAAAAACGATGGCGGATATCAACCGCAAAGCGTTTGAGGGCACCGTGTTGGCTCATGCGGACGGCGATACCCCCAGTTTGGTGTTGCAGATGCCCGATATGGAAGAAAAGACGCTTGGATACCTCATCTATTTCTTTGAAAAGGCGTGTGCCGTGTCCGGTTATATGCTCGGGGTGAATCCCTTCGACCAGCCGGGTGTGGAAGCGTATAAACGCAATATGTTCGCTCTGTTGGGGAAACCCGGTTACGAAAGCGAACGTGCAGCATTGGAAAAACGGCTGGGGCGCTAATCCCGTCGCGGCGTTTTGAAATAAAAAGGAGGACAAATACTATGATTACTCTCATCATCGGCAAGAAGGGCTCCGGTAAGACCAAACGTTTGTTGGATATGTGTGCGGCGGCTACCAAGAGTTCCGACGGCAACGTGGTGTTTTTGGAAAAGGACAATACTTTGACTTACAACCTGGAACATAAGACTCGTCTGGTGGCGCTCGATGAATACGGCATCAACAGCTATGCAACGCTGTACGGCTTTATCGCGGGCATGTGCGCCGGCAACTACGACATCACCGACATCTTCGTGGATTCCACGTTGAAGGTGACTGGCGGCGATCTCGCCGGTCTGGAAGCGTTCGTGGAGAGTCTGTCCCGCTTGAACGTCAAGATGGTGCTGTCCATCTCGGCGGATAAGAGCGAGATCCCCGCCCGCATTGCGGAGTACGCGACCGAGATCTGATCGCAAGGAACAAACCGAGGTGAACCTCGGCCGGTGAACAGGGGCGGGCTGTGCCTGCCCCTGTTTTTTGAAGGAGGACGAAAAAATGGCGTTCTGGTATGAGGGGAACCGTAACCTCAAGAAGAATGAGCGTGAAAAAGACGGTGTGACCTATTACGTGCGTGGCCTGCGTGAAGTGGAAGGCGGCCGTTACGAACGATACGCCGTGAAAACCCACTTCGTGGAACGCGGCGAGGACTACGTAGAGGTCATGCGCCGCTACGTGTCACCGCTGTATCAAGCGGGTGATATCGTTACGATGAGTGAAAAGGTCATTTCCATGTGTCAGAACAACACGGTGGAGATGAAGGATGTGAAGCCGGGATTCTGGGCGCGTTTCTTGTCGAAGTTCGCCACCCATAACAACAACGGCATCGCGATGGACGAGCCTTACAAACTGCAACTGGCCATTAACCTTAAGGGGTTACCGCTTATTTTGTGGGCCAGTTTCTGCGGTGCGGTGGCGCGCGTGTTCGGCAAACGCGGCGTGTTTTATGAGATCGTGGGCCAGGACGTTGCGGGCATCGACGGATTTTACAGTCATTCCGCATTCGAAACCTATCACACCTTGGCGGTGCTGAACCCGCGTGAGCCGGAAAAGGTGTGCCGCGATATTTATGAAGCGCTCGGCATTTCGTGTATGTTGGTGGATGCCAATGACATTGCGGTGGAAGTGCTCGGCACGTCGCCCGACTTGGAAGGGCATCCCCACGCCTTCTTGGCGGAACTGATCCGCGATAATCCCGCGGGACAGGACGATGAGTTGACGCCTTTCGTGCTGATTCGCGACATCGGAGATGCGCCGGCGGAGGAATACGAACCGCTGGTGGCGATTGAAAAACCCAAGGAGTAAAATCTTGCGATTTTGCGAAAAAAACAGTTGACAAACGCCGTCTTCGCGGATATAATATCATTTGTGACACTATGAGGTGGACTATGCTTTTGCAACTCAAATCGCTCTTTATGGGCGATACACAGTCGATTCCGATCAACTGTGAGCTGGACTTTTCGGACTTGGAGCTGTTCGGTTCTTGCCCTTTGCAGGAACCGGTACGCGTGACAGGAAAGGTGGAAAACCGCACGGGTATCGTGCAGTTGACAGCCGATGTAGCCTATGTGCTCGATACGACCTGTGACCGTTGCATGACCCCGCTGCATCGTGAGTCTGTGTTGCGGATAGAGCATATTCTGGTGGCATCCCTGAACCGAGAGGACGCGGACGATCTGATCTTGGTGGAAAATCACCAACTTTCGCTTGACGACCTGGTGGAAGCAGATCTGATCCTGAGTTTGCCGATGAAGACCTTGTGCAAAGAGGATTGTCGCGGGCTTTGTTTGACCTGCGGCAAGAATTTGAACGAAGGGCTTTGCGGCTGTCGGACAGACACGGTCGATCCTCGCCTTGCGGTGTTGAAGGATTTATTGGACACCTGAACGTAATTTCCATCAAACTAAGGAGGTGCTGAAGATGGCGGTACCCAAGAGAAAACATTCCAAAGCACGTCGTGACAAGCGTCGCAACAATGTATGGAAGATCGAAGCTCCGGCGCTGGTGAAGTGCCCGCAGTGCGGTGAGTACAAGCGTGCACATCGTCTGTGTGCCAACTGCGGCTACTACAATGGCCGGCAGGTAGTGAAAACTGAGGGCTGATGAAAGTGGGGAAGGAGCGATCCTTCCCCTATTTTCATTTTTTGGCGATTTAACAATATTAGGAGGCATGCTAAATGAGTACACAAATCCATCAATCGGTTCGTATTGTGGAAACGGTGTTCGCCACCGAAGACGTGGTGCTTGCGAACATCGTGGCAACCGAAGCACCCTATGGTTGCGATCTGACGGGTGAAAAGGACAGCACGGCCGCTTTGCAGCAGGCGTTGAACGACTGCGCCGAACACGGCGGCGGTGTGGTGTTTTTGCCGGTCGGGCGCTATGTGCTGACGGATACGGTCACCATTCCGCAGGGAGTGGTACTGCGCGGGGATTGGCAGGATCCCGATGCGTTGCAGGAGGGGGAAGCACTCACCTACGGCACGGTGCTGCTTGCCAAATTGCCCGCGCTCACCGAGGGCGCACCTCTCGATGCGGGGGCTCTCTTGCGCACCGGTTCCAACAGCGGTATTATCGGCCTTACGGTGTATTATCCCGAGCAGTCGGCGAAGGATCCCAAGCCGTACGGCTATGCCTTCTGCGTGGGTGCATCCAGCACGGTAACTGCTAAAAACATCACGCTGATCAATGCGTGGCGCGGTATTGCGATCAATCCCCTTGCGGAAGGTCACGAGATGGCGAAACTTGAGCACATTCGCATCACCGCCTTGGAAAACGCCAATATTATGCACCATTCCTCCGAGGTGGGTTATACCTTCGATTTCAACGTATCTCCGTCCTACTGGATCAACGCGGGCGAGGGTTACACCCCCGATGATGCGGAGGCGGTCTCGACGTATTGCCGTGAACATTGTCTCGCTATGCTGCTCGGTGACCTTGATCTGGAAGTGCTGTCCGAGATTCATTTGGACGGTTGCCATACCGGTATTCTCTTTGACCGTATCAATCATCGTGCCGGTTTCTGGGGTGAATTCTACGATATCTACATCACCAACTGCGATTACGGTGTGGTGTCGAAGGTGATGTCTCCCGTGAACCCGCCGATCTTTGCCCGTGGTCGCATCGAAGGTGCGGTGGCAGCGGTGGATTCGGTGTATACGGATGTGCCGATTCGTTTTTGCGATATTGAACTGGTGGGCGAGAAGATCGGCTGTATCATCGAAGAGGACGAGGATCTGTCGGCGTATCCGATGACGCACGGCACCTTCCGCCGTCCCGTGGCGAAATTGTACGTAGCACCGATTGCAGAATACTCCCGCAAGGACGTGGACGTGGCGGATTACATTCAGGAAACGTTGGATCTCGCGGCGGCAACCGGCGGCGTGGTGTATCTGCCGGGTGGTGTTTACACGGTGTGCAAGCCGTTGAACGTGCCGTGTGGTGTGCAGCTGACCGGTAGCGTTCCGATAGCGATCACCAACTTCGCCCAAAACACAACCATGTTGCTTTCGTATGTGCATGAGGGCGATTTCATCACCTTGCAGTCCTATGCAGGTATTGCGGGTTTACGTATCTATTATCCTGCACAGCCTCCGTTTACGGCGGATGCTATGTATGTGAACGGTGAACCGAATCAGACCGCTATCCGCGGTGCGGGCGAAGGAGTGTATGCACTCGAAACGGTGATTACCTGCTCGTTCGTGGGTGTGGATTTCACCGGCTGCGATCGCCATTTTGCGCGCAGTATTTATGGCTGTTGCTATACTTCGCTCGTGAAATGCGGCGGTGTGGACGGCTACGTGGAGGAGTGCCTTGCCAATCAGCACTACATTCTCCGCAACTCGCATAGAGCGTCCTTCTTCCGCATCAGCGATACCGTGCGTGCCGAGTGGGAGGACATTGCCTCGAAGGGTGAGGAGATCACGATCAACCGTCCGCTTGCCCTTATTATGCAGGCGCACTGCAATGTGTATCACGTGGTGAATGCGACCCGTCAAAAGTTGAACAACTGCTTCATGTATGCGGCACGCGTGCTGATCACGTGCGAAAATTCCACCGACGTGCAGTTCTTGAACAGCTCGGTGGACGTGCTTCCCGGTACGAAACCGATGTTTGATATGCATCACAGCACCGGCTTAAGTCGGATCGTAGCCA
>JAZSHJ010000063.1:0-16923 GCA_045533175.1 Acutalibacteraceae bacterium | reverse complement strand
CCATCCTCGTGGCGGTTGTGAAGGGCAAGGACATCACCAAGGCGGGTATCAACGCGGCGATGAAGGCGGCTGCTTCCGATTCCTTCGGTTACAATGAGGATGAGATCGTGTCCTCCGATGTGATCGGTATCCGTTACGGTTCGCTGTTCGATGCTACGCAGACCATGGTCGCGAAGATCGACGACGACACCTATCAGGTGCAGGTTGTGTCGTGGTACGACAACGAGAATTCCTACACCAGCCAGATGGTCCGCACCATCAAATACTTCGCGGAACTGTAATTTTAGTTTCGTAACCCGCAATGGCGCTGTTTCGCAAGGAACAGCGCCATTGTTACATAGGAGAGGAGGGACACCGTGAGGAAATCGTGGTGGCGTTGGTTGCTTGTTCTGTTGTGGATGTGCGTGATTTATTGGTTTTCGGCCCACACGGGCGAACAATCCGGAAAATTAAGCGGTGGGCTAACCGAGTGGCTGTTGTCCCGTTTGGTCCCCCGCTGGGAATCGTTTTCGATAACGGTGCGTGAACAATGGCTTGTGACCGGACGGTTCTTGATCCGCAAAGGTGCGCACATGACGGAATTTGCCGTGCTTGCCGTGCTGTTTTTCAATGCGTGGTGCGGCGGCGGGGTTCGCACCTGCGGCCGTGCGGCGTTGCTTACTGCGCCGTGCTGCTTACTGGTGGCGTTGGCGGATGAGTTTCACCAAGCGTTTGTGCCTGCGCGCGGCCCGTCGATTCGCGATGTATTTATTGATTTTGCGGGTGCGCTTTTGGGCATACTTTTTGTGCTTTTGGTGATGTATTTGGTACGTGGTTGTCGCAAATCAAAAGAATGATACGCTTTTTCTTGACTTTATATGGAATTTCGCGTAAAATATAGGGTAGTATTTACGAAAGTGAAGCGATAACTATGAAGATCGGCTTTATCGGTGCGGGAAATATGGCAAGTGCCATTGTGCGCGGTATGATC
Organism: Acutalibacteraceae bacterium; assembly: GCA_045533175.1. Lineage (GTDB taxonomy): Bacteria > Bacillota > Clostridia > Oscillospirales > Acutalibacteraceae > SIG588. The sequence continues at coordinate 15,953 of JAZSHJ010000063.1, read as the reverse complement.
AGCAGCGGTGTGCGCGGCGGCGATATTTTGGTGTACGATGTGGATACCGCCAAACAGGTGGCTCTTTTTGAGGAATGCGGCATTTGCATGTGCGGTTCGGCGCAAGAGGTCATCTATGGTGTGGATGCGGTCGTGTTGGCGGTAAAACCGCAGGTTTTCCCGTCTTTGTTGCCCCAACTGGCACCCGCGCTGCAAAAGTGCCGTCCGATGGTGGTTTCCATTGCGGCCGGGAAAACGCTCGCTTCCATTGAAGAGTTGGTCGGCGCAGGGCTGCCGATCGTGCGCGTTATGCCCAACATCAATGCCAAGGTGGGAGAAGCCATGTCGGCGTATTGTGCCAACGCGGCGGTGACCGATACCCAGCGTGAACTGGTCGTACGGGTGTTTGATGCGGTGGGACAGACGGTGGAAATGGCGGAATCGCTGTTTTCAGCGTATGCGTCGCTGGCGGGATGCTCACCTGCTTATACCCTGTTGTATATGGACGCGTTGGCCGAAGCGGGTGTGAAATACGGAATCCCGAAGGATGTGTCGCTGAAGATCGTGGCGCAGGCGGTGCTCGGTACGGCACGGTTGTTGCAGGAAAGCGGGGAACATCCGCGTTTGTTGGCGGATCAGGTGTGTTCGCCCGGCGGCACCACCATTGAGGGGGTTATTGCCCTGCAGAAGAATGGGTTTGAAAACGCGGTGTTGGAAGCGGCGCGTGCCAGTATGGAAAAGGATAAAACGTTATGATGAAGGTAATTACCGGCACTTTGCGCGGCCGCACGGTGCAAACCTTGGACGGCGAAGCAACGCGTCCCACCACCCAACGGGTAAAGGAAGCGTTGTTCAGCGCCATTCAGTTTGACATCGAAGGGCGGCGCGTGCTGGATGCGTTTGCGGGTTCGGGCCAACTGGGTATTGAAGCGATCAGCCGTGGGGCGGCTTCTTGCGTGTTTGTGGACAGCAACCGCGAAGCGGCGGAGGTTGTGCGGCGCAACGTGACATCGCTCGGCATTGCCACACAAAGCACGGTGCTGTGTCAGGATACCATGCAGTTTTTACTGCGTACGACCGAACGGTTTGATATGGTGTTTTTGGATCCGCCGTATGCTGCGGGGCTGTTGGAACGGGCGCTGACAGCGGCGGAAGGGTTATTGAATCCCGGTGGCTATATCGTGTGTGAAAGCGATGAAAAAGCGACGTTACCCGAAACGGTGGGAGAGTTGTCCCTTTACCGTTCCTACCGATACAGTCACGTGAAACTTTGGATATACCGCTGAGAGGAGTGGAAAGGATGCGCTTGGCGATCTGCCCGGGCAGTTTTGATCCGGTAACAAACGGACATTTGGATGTTATTCAGCGTGCGGCCCGCCTGTTCGATAAAGTGGTGGTGTTGGTGGCGGTCAATGCCGGCAAACATGGCGTATTTACAGCTGAAGAACGCTGTGTGCTGTTGCGGCGTGCAACGGCACATTTGCCGAACGTGGAAGTGGACAGTTACGGTGGGTTGCTTGCGGATTACGCCCGCGAAAAGAAGGCGGCCGCGATCGTGAAAGGCTTGCGCGCGTTGTCGGATTTTGAATATGAATTTCAGATGGCGCTGACCAACCGCAAACTGAACAACGAGGTGGAAACCGTGTTTTTGACCACGTCCACCGAATACATGTATCTTTCCTCCAGCTTGGTGAAAGAAGTGGCCCGTTTGGGTGGCGATATTACGGAATTTGTACCCCCTTGTGTTGTAAACAGTATTGTAAATAAATTTGAAAGGAACGATACTCATGACCGTTGAAGTGATTTTGGAACAGTTGGATGATATGATCGACAAAGCGTTGCGCTTACCGCTGTCGGGCGGTAAATGCTTGCTTCCTGCCGAGCAGTTGCGTGACTGTGTGGACGGCATCCGTGCCAACATGCCCATCGAAGTGAAACAGGCAAAGGCCATCGTGACCGACCGCGCGGAGATCATTTCCACCGCCCGCAAAGAGGCAGAGGGCATTGTGCGTACCGCCGAGGAACGCGCCCGCCGTTTGGTGCAGGAGGAAGAGATCGTGCGTCAAGCGCAGGAAAAAGCCACCGAAATGCTGGCGCAGGCACAGCAGAAAGCGCGTGAGATGCGCCGCAGCGCGTTTGATTTTTCGGAGGATATGCTCAAACGCACCGAAGAGGCGTTGGCACAGCGTCTGACCGAAGTACGCGGCGTGCGTCAGTCGTTGCGCAATCCGCAGTCGGCGATTCAAAACAACACGAACAACGACGAATAAGTTGAAAGCGAGTGCTCCGAAACAGAACACTCGCTTTTGTTTTGCAGAAAAACCGAAAAAATTAAAAATTTCTCACTTTTTCCTCTTCATTTTTCAAAAATAATATGTTATACTGGAACATATATATTTACAGACCGACGATATCGTTGGGAAAGGAACACGGATATGCGGACAGAAGAAGGATTTGGACGGTCGGAGGACGTGATCTCCGGGCGTAATGCCGTGGCGGAAGCGCTGAAATCGGGACGCCCGATCGACAGCGTGTTGGTAGCGCGCGGCAATCGCACGGGCAGTATCGGTGTGCTGATCGCAAAATGCCGTGAAGCGGGTATCCCCGTAAAGGATGCCGATCCGCGCAAACTGGAAGCGATGGGTGGTCCGAATCATCAGGGGATCATCGCTCTTGCGGCGTGTAAAGAATACGCGACGTTGGACGAGCTGTTCGCCCGTGCTGCCGAAAGCGGGGAAGAACCGCTGTTTATTGTGTGTGATGAATTGGAAGATCCGCACAATCTCGGCGCCATTGTGCGTACCGCCGAAGCGGTGGGCGCACACGGTGTGATCGTGCCGAAACGCCGTTCGGTGGGGCTGACTTCCACCGTATATAAGGCATCGGCCGGCGCGGTGGAATATATGCCGGTGGCCCGTGTTACCAACATTGCCGATACGTTGCGCGAACTGAAGGAACGCGGCGTGTGGGTGTATGGGTTGGATATGGACGGTGAAAGTTACGATAAAGTCGATCTTACGGGTGCGGCGGCCTTGGTGGTCGGCGCAGAAGGCAACGGCATCGGACGTTTGGTGCGTTCGGAATGTGATGTGATCGTTTCGTTGCCGATGAGAGGGAAAATTTCATCCTTGAACGCATCGGTTGCATGTGGTATTTTGATGTATGAAGCGGTGCGTCAACGCACAGCCGGAGGGAAGTGAGCAGAATGACGGACAAAACAACGGAAGAAGCCGTTACCAAAGAATTTGATATCGTGGCTCCCGAAGCATCGTCGGAAGAGGAAGAAGATATCCGTATCTACGAGCCGAAGGCCAAAGAGGAAGGCGACGACCGCCACACCCGTATTTTGGATTTCGACGATAGCAAAGAAACGGTTCAGGAAGAGGAACCATTGACGATGGACGGTCAGTTGATGTTTGACGGAATGGAACCCGAAGACGAGCCGGAAGACAAAACGGTAGAGGAACGCTTGCAGGATGCCCGTCGTGAAAAGGTGGAAAATTTCCGTTTGATCGAAAACGACGGACTTCGATTGGCAGGGGAAGAACCGGCGGAAGAACCGGCGGCCGAATCGGCGGAAGAAGAACCCGAAGAAGGTGCTGTGCTGGAGGATTACAACAGCTACGCCGAAACCGCCGCTGTGCGGGGAGAACTGTTGTATCGTCGCCGTGGTGCGCGTATCGGATTGCTTGTCGGCGGTTTCTTGGAGTTTTTGTTGCTCTGTTTGATGTTGGTGGCAACGGGCGGAGAACCTTTTTTCTATCTCGGTGCGAATTTGGCGTTGCTCATCGGCTTAATGTTGGTGGCGCACCGCGTGATCGCCGATGGGATCGGTGCTATCATTCGTTTGCAATTTACAGCCGACACCGTAACGGCGCTTGGTGCCTTTGCGGCCGCTATTCACGCGGTTTTGCAGTTCTTGGCGGTGGGAACGGTCGGCGGCGAATCGGTCGTACTTTACTGTGCCGTTGCGGGCTTTTCGCTTGTTTTGTCGTTGTGCGGCCGTTTGCTGCGTATCACGCGTATTTGCCGCAACTTCCGCATGGTGTCCCACAAAGCAGATAAATATGCCGCCACCTTCGTGCCGGCGGGCAAACAGCAAGAGCAGTTGGCACGGTATCTTACCACGGTAGGAGAACCTGCGGTTGCCTACATAAAGAAAACCTCCTTCTTAACGCGATTCATGGAATATTCCTATGACGAGGAAGGGCACGAACCGCTGTTTCGTTGGTTTGCGCCGATCGTTGTGTTGGCGTCGCTTTTGTTGGCGGTGGCACATATCCTGTTCGGCGGCGAAACCGCCAACTGGTGGAATGCGATCGGTGTGTTCACGGCGGCTTTGTGTGCTGCGGCTCCTGCGTTTGCGGTGGCGGGCGCAAACCTGCCGCTGTGCCGTGTGGCGCGGGCGATTCTTCGCCGCGGTGCCATGCTGATCGGATGGCGCGCTGTGGAAACTTTCAAGGATACCGATGCGTTGCTGATTGATGGAGCAGAGCTGTTCCCGTCGGAAACCATCCGTTTGCATGGAATCAAGACGTTCTCGGGCGCGCGCATTGACGAAGCAATTTTGGATGCTGCAGCGGTATCCATCGAAGCGGGCGGTTCAATGGCGGGCGTGTTTCGTCGTGTGATTGAAAATCGAACCGATATGTTGCAGGACGTGGATACGCTGTTGTATGAACAGGATATGGGGCTTTCCGGTTGGGTGGGCGGCCGTCGCGTGTTGGTCGGCAACCGCCGCTTGCTGGAAAACCACGGGGTGGATGTGCCTTCCCGCGATTATGAGATGCGGTATACCAAAGATGGGAGGCAATTGGTGTATCTTTCCACGGGCGGCGATCTTTGCGCCATGTTTGTGGTGAGTTACACGGCCGATCCGGGCATTGAAGAAGCGTTGCATCGTTTGACCGATGCGGGTGTGACCTTGCTTGTGCGCACTACCGATCCGAATGTAACAAGTCAATTGATCCGCGATGTGTTCGGCATCGAGGAAGAGAACGTGCGTATTCTTGATACCGCCGCAGGGCGTGTACGCGACGCGTTGACATTGGAAGAAACCGAGCGTGCGGAAGCGGTGTTGGCTGTGAACGGCCGCTTTGAAGGCCTTGGCTTTGCGCTCAGCTTTTGTCGCAAATTGCACAAACGCATTTGTGCAACCGGCATTTTGCAAATGATCGCAGGCGGGCTGGGCTTTTTGATGCTTGCAGCCTCTGCTTTTGCAGGACAAATGGTTCCGCCGCTGTTTATGGTGCTGAATGCCGCTGTCTGGGCGATATTCACAGCGCTTGCGGCCGGATTCCTATCGGAAAAGTAAACAAAAACCTCTTATCCGTTTGCGGATAAGAGGTTTTTTTCGTTATTTGAAAATTTTAGTTGAAATCTTAAAAAGAATATGGTATAATTCAACAGAAAGGCAAGGAAGGCTTGAAAAATTTTGGCTGTTTTTGCTTTATCCCCCGCGAAAGCGGTAGTATGATATGGAAGGGGCGCTTTTCTTGAAACAGTATTCAGCAAAAAACATTCGTAACATTGCATTGGTGGGACACGCAGACGCGGGCAAGACATCGCTTGCGGAGGCGGCATACTATTTGACGGGACAGTCGGATCGACTGGGTCGTGTTGGGGAAGGTAACACCATTTGCGATTTCGATGCGGAAGAGATCGCCCGTCAAGGTTCGGTTTCCATGGCAATGGTGCCGGTAGAATGGAAGGGCACCAAGATGAATCTGTTGGATACTCCCGGTCTGTTCGATTTTTCGGGAGGTGTCAGCGAAGGTATCCGCGCAGCCGGAAGTGCGCTGATCGTGATTTCGGGCAAAAGCGGCTTGGAGGTCGGTGCGGAAAAGGCGTTTGCCGCTGCTTCAAAAAAGGGAATTGCCAAGTTGTTTTTTGTCAACTTTATGGATAACGAACACGCTGATTTTTACAAAGTGTATCACGATTTGAAAGATGCCTACGGCATGGCACTTTGTCCCATGGTGATTCCCTACAAAGAGGAAGACCGTGTGACGTGTTATGTCAACTTGATCGAGAACAAGGCGTATGCCTACGATAAAGGCAAGTCGACGGAAGTGCCGATCCCGCCGCTGGGCGAATTGTATGCCCGTTTGCGCGTGGAGATCGACGAAGCGGTGGCGGAGAGCAGCGAAGAACTGATGGAAAAATACTTCGCGGGTGAAGAATTTACCAATGAAGAGCGTATCGTCGGCTTGGCGCGCGGCATTCGTCGCGGTGAGATTGCACCCGTTTTCTGCGGCTCGGCGTACGAACTGGAAGCCATCGATCAACTGCTCAACGGTTTGATCTGGCTTGCACCGTGGGCGGAATCGGTAGCGGGCGAACACGGCGTGGATGCGGACGGCAACGATGTGGATCTCACGGTGGATGAGAATGGCCAAACAGCCGCGATCGTCTTTAAAACGGTGGTGGATCCGTTTGTCGGTAAACTGCTCTATTTCAAGGTTATCAGCGGTTGTGTGAAGTCGGATAGCACCTTGCTCAACCCGCGCACCGGTGCTACCGAAAAGATCGGTAAGCTGTTCTTCGTGCGCGGCAAAAAGCAGATCGACACCAACTGTGTGCCCGCGGGCGATATCGGTGCGGTGGCAAAATTGGCGTCCACTAACACGGGCGATACCTTGTGCGATCCCGCGAAACCCGTGACGTTGCGCGGCGTGACGTTTGATTCACCGTGCCTGTCCATGGCGATTGAAGCGAAGAAAAAGGGTGAAGAAGAAAAGATTGCCGCCGGCCTGCTTCGCTTGGTGGAAGAAGATCCCACCGCCGCGTTTGAAGTGAACAAAGAAACCAAAGAACAGGTGATCTCCGGTTTGGGTGAGCAACACCTGGATGTGATTGCGTCCAAATTGAAAAATAAGTTCGGCGTGGAAATGACCATGAAAACGCCGCGTGTGCCGTATCGTGAAACCATTCGCAAGAACGTGAAGGTGCAAGGCCGCCACAAGAAGCAGTCGGGCGGTCATGGCCAGTTCGGTGACGTGTGGATCGAATTTGAACCTTGCGACAGCGACGAGTTGGTGTTTGCCGAGTCGGTGTTCGGCGGCTCTGTGCCGAAGAACTTCTTCCCCGCAGTTGAAAAAGGTCTTATTGACAGCGCCAAGAAAGGCGTGTTGGCAGGTTTCCCGATGGTTGGCTTAAAAGCCACTTTGGTGGATGGTTCCTACCACCCTGTGGATTCGTCCGAAATGGCGTTCAAGACGGCCGCTTCGCTCGCGTATAAGGCGGGTATTCCGCAGGCGTCGCCTGTGTTGCTCGAGCCGATCGGCGCGGTGAAAGTGTTTGTTCCCGGCGATTATACCGGTGACGTAATGGGCGACATCAACAAGCGTCGCGGCCGCGTGCTTGGTATGCATCCCTCGGCAGACGAGCCGAACGTAACTTGCGTGGAAGCGGAAGTACCAATGGCGGAGATGGCGGATTTCTCCACCGCACTCCGTTCCATGACGCAAGGTCGCGGCCGTTTCACCTCCGCGTTCGAGCGTTATGAAGAAGCGCCGGCACACGTGGCACAGAAGGTTATTGCAGAATACAAGGCGGACGAAGAATAAACATAAATCTCATCCAAAAAGCGGCAGGGAACTGCCGCTTTTTGTGTGTAGCTCTTGATTTTTTGCGGTTAGAATGGTATAGTTTTTGTGAAAAGAAAGGAGGAGAAAGGATGAGCAAGATCGTATTGCCGCCCGACGTGAAACAAACGGTGCAAAAGAAGCGGTGGCGCAGTATCGGTTTGTCACTTGCGTGGTATGCTTTGTGGGCAGTCAGCGTGTGGCAATATTATCTGAACAATACCGACGTGCGCCCGCATTGGACACTCCTTTTCTTCGCGCTTGCGGTGCTGTTGTTGCCGCTGTGGATGTTTCGTTTGGGATGGGTACTGTTCGATCGCCCGTGGATGGGAGAGATCGTGAAGATCAAGTACCGCAAGATTTCCGAGATCCCGTTTTTAAGCGAGGATGTGGGGCGGGTGGAACGTCACGAAACCGCCGTGCTTATTGTGCGTCTGCCGAACGGCAGAAACCGCCGTGCCTTGTGCCGCGGGTTGGGATACGCGGCCGATCGCTGTTACGGTGTGGGGGATACGATCACTCACGTGCCGTTGGTCACGTTGCCCAAAAACCTCACGCGGGAAGCGGAAGGCGGCCGCCTTTGCCTTGTGTGCTCCACCTTGAGTGGGGACAGCCATGAGCATTGCGCCGCGTGTAACCGCACGATTTTTTGAAAAAGCACCCGATCTTTCAGGATCGGGTGCTTTTTTGCGGAAAAGTTACAGTTTTGTAACCCGAAATTCCCCGCATATCGGTTGACATTTGCAGGGGTGTTTGCTATTATATAATATATATGCTTATATAGAGGAATGATAGCCATGATTCGCAGTATGACAGGTTTCGGCCGCGCACAGGAACACGTGGGCGGTATGGATGTAACGGTGGAGATCAAAGCGGTCAATCACCGCTATTTTGAATGCGCCACGCGGTTGCCCCGCGCATACGGCTTTTTGGATGAAAAGATCAAGAATTTCTTGCAGGCCAAAATTGCCCGCGGCAAGGTGGACGTGTCGGTTTATATCGATTTGACCGACGTGCCGGGTACCGAAGTGGTGGTGAACAAGACGCTGGCTGAAGCGTATCTCAAAGCCGCTGCCGAGTTGGAGGAGGCGTTCCGTTTGAAGAACGACGTGACGGTGCGCTCGCTCACACAATTTCCCGACGTGCTCACGGTGCGCCGTGCGGCAGAGGATGAAGAAGCTGTGTGGGAAGCGGTACGCGGTGTGACGGAAGAGGCGGTTGCCCGTTTTGTGGAAATGCGCGAACGGGAAGGTGCGAAGATGCGGGAGGATATCCTTTCCCGCCGTGACACCTTGCTTTCAGCCGTTGCGTTCATCGAAGAACGTTCGCCGCAACTGGTGCGCGAATATATGAATAAACTGGAAGGCCGTATGCGCGACCTGCTGGCCGGCACGGCGGTGGAGGAATCCCGCCTGTTGACCGAAGCGGGCCTCATTGCCGATAAACTGGCGGTGGCGGAAGAAACGGTGCGTTTGCGCAGTCACATGGATCAGTTGGAACAACTGGTAAATGCGGCCGAACCCGTGGGACGCAAACTGGACTTCCTGGTGCAGGAGATCAACCGCGAGGTGAACACCACCGGTTCCAAAATTCAGGATCTTCAGGTCACCCGTGTGGTGGTGGACATGAAATCCGAGATTGAAAAGATCCGCGAACAAATTCAGAACATCGAGTAAGGAGCGATACCATGAAATTGATCAACATCGGTTTTGGAAACATGGTGTCGGCCGAACGATTGGTGGCGATTGTGAGTCCCGATTCCGCACCCGTGAAACGCATCGTGCAGGATGCGAAGGAACGCGGTTCGCTGATCGATGCGACGCACGGCCGTCGTACAAGGGCGGTGATCGTGACCGATAGTGAGCACGTGATTCTTTCCGCGGTTCAGCCCGAAACGGTGGCGAACCGATTTGCAGAGGAGGCGAACGAAGATGTGGAATGAGCAAAAACGCGGCATTTTAATTGCGCTGTCCGGTCCCTCAGGGTCGGGAAAAGGCACCATCGTGCGTTCGTTGCTCGATAAGCGGGCCGACACGGTGCTTTCGGTTTCCGCCACTACACGCGCACCGCGTGTGGGGGAAGTGGACGGCGTGCATTATCATTTTATCGACCGTGACGTATTCCTTCGCATGATTGAAGAAAATGCGTTTTTGGAATATGCCGAATACAACGGCAATTTCTACGGTACGCCGAAAGCACCGGTGGAGGCCGAACTTGCGGCGGGACACAACGTACTGCTTGAAATCGAGGTGCAGGGCGCCGAAAAGGTGATGGACAGCGGTGCGGATCTGGTTTCGGTGTTCATCACCATTCCTTCGATGAAGGAATTGGAACGCCGCCTGCGCGGGCGGGACACCGAAACGGAAGAAACGATTCTTTCCCGATTGGCAATTGCCGAACGGGAATTGAAGCGGGCGTTTCGTTACGACTACGTGGTGTTGAACGATGAAGTAGACGCCGCGGTAGCGCGTATCGAAACGATCATAGAGGCAGAAGGTATGCGGTATCCCCGCATGAAAAACACAGTTACGGAGGTATTTGAACATGTTGAGACCGACTGATATTGAAAAACTGAAGGGTGATAAAAGCCGTTACGCCGTTGTGATCGGCGTGGCCAAACGCGCACGTGATATTGCCGATCGTGCGGAACAGGACGGCGTGATTTTGATTGAAAAAACGGTCAGTATGGCAATCAACGATCTGGCCGGCGGAGATTACAAGATTATGATGTCCGAAGGCAACGACGAAAGTGTTGCCGAAGAAAGCGCCGAAGAAACGGTTGCGGAATAAACGATAACAAGTCGGTTTACGGGAGGGATGACGATGTATCTGCCGCGCGTGGTAAAAGTGGCTGTAGAGCAGGCGTCGTTCCATTTTGATAAACTGTACAGTTATACCGTCCCCGAAGAGTTGGAACCTGTCCGACGCGGTTGTCGCGTGGTGGTTCCTTTTGGCGGCGGAAACCGCAAACAGCAAGGCATTGTGTTGGAAACGGACGCGGTGGCCGAGGTGGATCGCCTGAAACCGATCTGCTCGGTGATCGATACCGTACCGATCCTGAACGAAGAGTTGACGGATCTCGCGCTATGGCTGAAACAGCGGACGTTTTGCACCGTGTTTGATGCGGTGCGCACCATGATCCCCACCGGTTTTTCCATGAAGATGACTCCCGTTTATCGCACGGCATCCGATCTGCAAGATTTGGATGATTCTGTGCTTTCGGTGGAAGAAAAGCGTCTGCTCACCGCCCTTTCGGAATACGAGGACGGTCTGGAGCGCGGACGGTTACTTGCCTTGATCGGATTGGAATCCGATTCCCCCTTACCGCAACAACTGGTGGACCGTGGGTATCTGTTGCGAACGGATATTGCCGCGCAAAACGGAAGCGATGCCACGGTGCGTATGGTGCGCCTTGCCTGCCCGTTTGAAGAACTGGAAGAATCTCTGCAACAGCGGGGATACACTCAAAAGCAGACAGCGGTTTTAAAGTTGTTGGCCGAAGTGGGAGAGGCATCCGTTAAAGAACTGTGTTACTTTGCGGGTGTCACCGTTGCCGTGGTGCAAGCGCTGGTCAAAAAAGGAATCGTCACCGTTTACGAACGCGAGGTGCTTCGCTCTCCCTGCAAAGGGGAGTCGACGTGTCCGCCGCTTCATTCTTCCGTGTTGAATGCAGAACAAGAGGCGGTATATGATGGCCTTCTTGGGGAATACCAAAAGGCGGAAGGTGCCGCAGCGTTGCTGTTTGGCGTGACAGGCAGCGGAAAAACGCAGGTATATATGAACTTGATTGACCGCGTGTTGCAAGACGGCCGACAAGTGCTGGTGATGGTGCCTGAAATCTCCTTAACCCCGCAGGTGCTGAACCTGTTTTTGCAACGGTATGGTTCACGTGTGGCGATGTTGCACAGCGGGTTGTCCATCGGTGAACGAATGGACGAATACAAACGCATCAACCGTGGGGAAGCATCCATCGTGATCGGAACACGTTCGGCGGTATTTGCGCCTCTTAAGAACATCGGGTTGATCGTGATGGACGAGGAACAGGAACACACCTATAAATCCGAATCCAATCCCCGCTATCACGCCCGTGACGTGGCGCGCTATCGTTGTGCCCGCCATAAGGGGTTGTTGCTTCTTTGCTCAGCCACACCGTCCGTCGAGAGTTATCACGCCGCAAAAAGCGGGCGCTACGCGTTGTTTGCTTTGCAAAACCGCTACGGCAATGCCGCGTTACCCACGGTGGAAGTGGCAGATCTGCGCGGCGAAACGTTGGGCGGCGCGATAGGTGAACAGTTGCGGCAGGGCATTGCCGAATGTTTGCAAAACAAAAGGCAAGCGATTTTGTTGCTCAACCGACGAGGTTATAACACCCACGTGTCCTGCCCGTCGTGCGGCTTTGTGGTGACCTGTCCGTTTTGCAGCGTGTCCATGACCTATCACCGCGCAAACGGCCGTTTGCATTGCCACTATTGCGGGCACACGCAAGCGGCAATGCGGCAATGTCCCACCTGCGGATCGGATAAAATACACTATGCAGGGCTTGGTACACAGCGTTTGGAAGATGAGATTCACGAACTGTTTCCCGAAGCGTCGGTGTTGCGCATGGATGCGGATACCACCATGTCCCGCTTTGCGTATGAACAGCGGTTCGGCGAGTTTGCCGAAGGGAAATACGACATCATGATCGGCACCCAAATGGTGGCCAAGGGATTGGATTTTCCGCGTGTCGGACTGGTGGGTATCTTGTCGGCCGATCAGGCGCTGTACGGCGGAGATTACCGCAGTTTTGAAACCGCGTTTGCGTTGCTCACACAGGTGATCGGGCGTGCGGGACGCCGCGAGGAAACGGGACGTGCGATCATACAGACCTACACCCCCGAATGCTACGTCATTGATCTGGCTTCACAGCAAGATTATCCCGCATTTTACGAAACCGAGATCGAAGCACGCCGCATGATGCGCTATCCGCCGTATACCAACCTTTGTGTGTTTGTCCTTTCGGGTGTGCGGGAAGATGAGGTTCAAGCAGCCATGCGGGATTTTCTGGCAATGCTTCACGCGGCGGTGACCGGCCCGTATGCGGGATTGCCCGTGATCGTACTGGATCCTTCGCCCGCGTTTGTGGTGAAGGCTTCCGGGCGTTACCGTTACAAGTTGATGATGAAAGCAAACAACACCAAGGCCTTGCGCGATATGATCAGCGAACTGATCGTTGCCTTTTCGCGCAAACGCGAAAACAAAAATATACAACTGGCTGTGGATATTGATCCCGTGGCTATGATATAACATCTTCTCGTTGAAGGAGGAATCTCTGTGGCATTACGTAACATAGTAAAAGAGGGCGATCCCACGCTTTCCAAAGTATGCCGTCCGGTGACGGAGTTTGATGAAAGACTGTGGCAGTTGCTTGACGATATGGCCGAAACGCTGAAAAAAGCGGACGGTGTGGGATTGGCCGCACCGCAGGTCGGTGTGTTGCGCCGCGTGTTCATCATGGATTTCGGTAACGGTGTGACCGAAGCGGTCAATCCCGAAATCGTGGAACGCAAGGGAAAGCAGGAGGAACAGGAAGGATGTCTGTCCTGCCCCGGGGAATACGGCATTACCCGCCGTCCCAAGAAGGTGAAACTGAAGGCGCAAGACCGTTTCGGTAAATGGTTTTACATGAACGGGGAAGATCTGGTGGCCCGTTGCATGTGCCACGAAACCGACCATCTGGACGGCGTGCTGTTTAAGGAACACGTGATCCGCATGTTGGAGGTATAATTTTGAAGGTTGTTTTTATGGGGACGCCCGATTTTGCCGTGCCCTGCTTGGAACGCTTGGTTGCCGAAGGGCACGAGGTGTCGTTGGTGGTCACGCGGGCAGATCAGCCGAAAGGACGCGGCCATAAAATGACGCCGCCTCCTGTGAAGGAATGTGCTTTGCAACACAACATTCCCGTGTTGCAACCCACCACGTTGAAGGATGACGAGGTGTATGATCGCTTAAAAGCCGAAAATGCCGACGTCTTTGTGGTGGTGGCTTACGGTCGCATTCTGCCGCAGCGGGTGCTGGATCTGCCGCGATACGGATGTGTGAACATTCATGCGTCCTTGCTTCCGAAATATCGCGGTGCGGCACCCATTCAATGGGCGGTGCTGAACGGCGAAACAGAATCCGGCGTTACCTCCATGCAGATGGATGCGGGATTGGACACGGGAGATATGCTGTTGTCGGCAACCGTGCCCATCACTTCCGATATGACCGGCGGCGAATTGCACGATGCATTATCGGCATTGGGCGCGGATGTGTTGGCACAAACGGTGGCGGCATTGTCCGAAGGGACACTTGCTCCCCAAAAGCAAGGGGACACCACCACGCCGTATGCGGCCATGTTGGATAAATCCCTTTGTCCGTTGGATTTCACAAAATCGGCACAAACGTTGCACAATCAGGTGCGCGGATTGAATCCGTGGCCTTCTGCACAATGTCGGTGCGAGGGAAAATTGCTGAAAGTACACAAAACGGCGGTCGGCGAAGCGGTGTCTGCACCGATCGGAACGGTTGTAAAGCTTGATCCCTTGACGGTTGCGTGCGGCGAAAACACTTCGCTGATTCTGCTGGAGATTCAAGCGGAAGGTGCCAAACGCATGGCGGTTTCCGATTTTCTGCGTGGCCACGCGTTGGCAGTCGGCACGGTACTTGAGTAAAGGAGAGAGTTCATGTTCATGTTTTTTGATCCGTATTATCTGCTGTTGGTCGTGCCCGCGTTGGTGCTTTCCCTGTGGGCGCAGATCAAGGTGAAAACCACCTTTGCGAAATACAGCAAGATGTCCGCGCGCATGACGGGTGCCGATACGGCCCGTACCATTATGCAGCAAGAAGGGATTTCCATCCCGGTGGAAGCCACGCGCGGTCAGTTGACGGATCATTTCGATCCGCGCACCAACGTGGTGCGGCTATCCGAACCCGTGTGTAATGTGGCTTCGGTGGCGGCCGTGGGTGTCGCGGCGCACGAAACGGGGCATGCGTTGCAGTATGCCGAGGGGTACGCACCTATGAAATTACGTCACTCCATCGTGTCGATCACACAGTTTGCATCGAGCGCTTCATTTTGGTTGTTTGCCATCGGACTGCTGTTTGCGGCGTACTCCAACAACTTTGCGATCGCCTATCTCGGTGTGTTTTGTTTCTTCATTGTGTTCTTCTTCCAACTGGTGACACTCCCCGTGGAGTTCAACGCCAGCCGCCGTGCGGTGAAGGCGCTGGAGGCGCAGGGAACTCTCTCGGATGAGGAGTTGAAAGGTGTTCGCAAGGTGCTGTCTGCCGCAGCGCTGACCTATGTGGCCGCCATGTTGGTGGCACTCGGCCAATTTTTGCGTTTGCTGATTATTCTCGGCAACCGTCGCCGCGACTGATATGACCGCGCGCGAAACGGCGGTTCGCCTTTTGACCGATGTCCGACGGGAAGGAAGTTATTCTAATATCCTGTTGGAAAATACGTTGGCCGACACACCGCTGTCCTCGCCCGACAAAGCATTGGTCACCCGTTTGGTATACGGTGTGATCGAACGGCAGATCACGTTGGATTGGTGCTTGTCCGCCTGTGCGGATAAACCGCTTAAAAAACTTCACCCATTCGTGGCGGAAACCTTGCGTGTTGCGGCATATCAACTGCTGTATATGGAGCGCATCCCGTCCTCGGCGGCGGTGAATGAGGCGGTAAAGGCGGTGAAGAAGAAACAACCGTATGCCGCAGGACTGGTGAATGCGCTTTTGCGCAATTTGGTGCGGCGAAAAGACACGTTGTTTGATATCCTTCCTGCAGGGGATCGCGGTCTTTCGGTGCGATATTCCTGCCCCGAACCGTTGATTGCGTTTTGGCGCAAAGCATACGGGGAAGATATGCTTCTCACCTTGTTGCAAGGAATCAACGATGCTCCGCCTGCGTATATCCGCGTGAATACCCTTGCCACCGATGTGGATGCGTTTCTTAAAAAACTGCAAGAAGCAAATGTGGCGTTTGAAGCGGCAGGGGACCTGCCCGCTTGCTTGTGTGTGGCCGATATCGCCGCACTCAAGGCGATGGGGGATGGGATGCAACCGCTGTATTATCCCCAAGATAAAGCGTCCCAATACGCCATACACACGCTCGGCGCACAGCCGGGCGAATGGGTGGCCGATGTGTGCGCCGCCCCCGGCGGAAAAACGTTCACGGCCGCACAATATATGCAAAATCGAGGCAAGATCGTTGCAAGCGATCTTTACGACGCCAAATGCAATGTGATCCGCACTCGCGCCGCACAATTGGGCGTTTCCATTGTGCAAGTAACTTGTCGCGATGCATCCGACTCGCCGCCCGAAGAGTGGTGCGGCCGATTTGATCGCGTGATTTGCGATGCGCCC
>JAZSHJ010000049.1:0-4237 GCA_045533175.1 Acutalibacteraceae bacterium | reverse complement strand
TACCGGGTTCAGGGGGTATTTTTTCCACCCAAACCCCCATTGGGGAAACCGAATGGCGGTTTTTGCATATTATACAAGAAGAACGTCAGCTTTTTGGTAATGGAAAAAACAATTTTACGGATTTGTTCGCTTTTCATTCTCAAAACAAGTGTGTTATACTAAGTGTAAAGGAATGGGGGATTGTACGATGAAATACCAAAATGCAAAAGATTTTTTAAGCGAAGAGCTGCTGAAAGATCTGCAAAAGCAGGCGGGCGGCCGTTTGTTGTATGTCCCCGCCATCGGCGAAAAGAAGAGCTGGGGCGAAGTTTCGGGCGAACGCACCAAACTGCGTGAACGCAACCGTCAGATCTGCCGTGAATACGCCAGCGGCTACAAAGTGCGCGAATTGGCGGAAAAATGGTTCTTGTCGGTGGCTTCCATCCGTAAGATTTTAGCGGCGGATAAGGTGAATCCGCGTAGTCACTATTTGGGGTTTGATATTGGTGGTACGTTTATCAAGTATGGCGTGGTGGACGAAGACGGCCACATGCTGTTGTTCGATTCGGTCGAAACCCCGAATGATGAAGAAAGTTTCTTGAAAACGCTGTATCATGTGATTGATCTTGTGCGTGAAAAGGATGCACACATCTGCAGTGTGGGTGTCGGTTGTGCGGGGTTGATTGAAAACAACAACATCGTCACCGCCAGCAACCTGCCGTTTAAGGCCACACCGTTGCGCGATCTGTTGGCGGCTTATGCGGGAGTACCCGTATTGTTGGAAAACGATGCCAACTGTGCGGCACTTGGTGAATACGATGCCGCAAAAGATGTTAACATGCTGTATTTGACACTCGGCACCGGCGTGGGTGCGGGGTTGATCTTGAACCGTCAGTTATACCGTGGTTCACGCGGTGTGGCGGGTGAAGCAGGACACATCACCATTGTGGTGGACGGTCAACCCTGTCCGTGCGGTAAATGCGGTTGCTTTGAACAATACGCCTCGGCAACGGCGTTGGTACGCTTTACCGAAGAAGCGATTAAGAAGCATCCCACCTCGTTGATGGCGGCTATGGCGAAGGAATCCCCCGTGGACGGCCGCCTCTCCTTCAACGCCACAAAAGAGGGGTGCCCCGTTGCACAATCGGTGATCGATACCTTCTGTCGTTATCTGGCTGCCGGTATCGACAGCCTGTGTGAGGTGTTCGATCCGCAACACGTGGTGTTGGCCGGCGGCATCACGAAGGAAGGCGAGGCTTTGTTGAAACCGCTTCGCCGCCACTTACACACAGGGGTGCTGGTGACCACAGCGCAAAATCGCGGTCGGTCGGGTGTGTTGGGTGCCACTCGGTTGTTCAGCCCTAACGGAGGACGATAAAAAAACAGTTCTTGAGAAATTTTCTCAAGAACTGTTTTTATTCCGTGCGGGTTGATTTGATTGCGTGGGTGTGGTATACTGTTGCCGTAGTGAAGACAAAGGAGTAATCGTATGAAGAACGTGTATAAAAACGCGCTGATAAACGACCGTCTTACCGATATTGTATGCGAGGACGGCATTATCACGCAGGTGGAGGTGACCGACCTTCCGGGTGAAGATCTCGGCGGTGCGCGCGTGGTAGCGGGGCTTTTGGATATTCACACGCACGGATGTGTGGGGGAGGATATGATGCGCGGCGGTTTGGAAACCATTGCGCGATTTGAACGGGCACACGGTGTCACCGCTTTTTTACCCACCACCATGGCCGCCCCGATCGACGATATTCGCCGTGCCACGTCGGAAATTCCTGCGGTTTCGGATGGTGCCGCAATTCTGGGTTATCACATGGAAGGACCGTATCTGGCAGAAAAATACAAGGGTGCACAACCGGCCGAAGTGCTGAAAGTCCCCGATTTGGCGGAGTTTGCCACCATTCCCAACATTCGCGTGGTGACGGTGGCGGCCGAATTGGACGGGGCGGAAGAGTTTATCAAACATTGCGGTTGTCCCGTGTTTTTGGGGCATACCGCCGCAGGATACGACACCGCATTCGCCGCGTTTGAAGCGGGGGCGGTGGGGCTTACGCACACGTTCAACGCTATGTCGCCGTTGCATCACCGCGATCCCGGCCCGATCGGTGCGGCGATGGATCACAACGCCTATGTGCAGGTGATCGGTGACGGGTTGCATCTGCATCCCGCTGTGGTACGTATGCTGTATCGCGTGTTTGGTGCCGAACGTATGATCCTTATCAGCGATTCCATGGCGGCCACGGGTATGCCGGACGGTGAGTATATGCTTGGCAGTCAACACACGGTGGTGAAGGACGGCGCCGCCCGCATCAAAGACGACGGCGCGTTGGCGGGCAGTACCGCTACGCTGTGGGACGTGGTGCAACGCGTGATCGGTATGGGGATACCCGCAGCGGATGCGTTTCGCATGGCATCCGAAACTCCTGCCCGTCTGTTAGGGGAAAAGCGCGGCGTTATTGCTCCCGGCTATGTGGCGGACCTTGTGGTAGTGGATGAGGAATACAACGTCGTGCGGGTGATATAAAATGCAGGGGAAAGATATTTTCTTTATACTTTAAATTTTTAAAAATGCCGAAAACCTATGTGTTTTCGGCATTTTTTGCTTGGTGAAAAGCAAAAAAACTTTACACAAGGTGCACAACTCTACGAATCGTGTATGGCTAAAATGTACAAAAAGGAAAAGAAAATTTCTATGTTTGAACGAATGCGAACTTTTCTTAATAACGTTGTAAAAATCTGTTATATATGGTATACTTTTACGCGTGATAGCCTGTGGTGCACACAGGCTATAAATTTTCAAGAGGAAAGGTGATACTCCATGAGGCAAACAGCAAAACGCATCCTGGCATTGCTTTGCGTGACGGTGATGCTGTTCACTTGTTGTTTATCCGGATTGACCTTTGCGGCTTCGGCGGCATCGGGCACCACGGAATACGGCAGTAAGTGGACGATCTATTACTCTTAAACGGGAAAGACTCTGAATTACCAGAGTGGCGGACGGTTTGAGCAAGCCTTCACGGGCTTTAATGCCGTGATTCCCGAAACATACAAGATCAACGATCTGGCGGTGTATATTCACATCACGCTGGATCAAGCCGCAGTGACCGCTTTTGAAAAGGGCGGTTCTGTGGAGTTGTGTCAAGCGGCCTGTGATCAGGCAGAGCGCAACTGGAACCTGACTTCCCCCGAATGGAAGGTGGGCGAGAACATTGTGGTGCTCCCGCTTGGTTCTTCCGGCAGCACAGTCGGAAGCAAGGGCGTTGCATTTGACCTGTATCAGCCGATCAACTTCTTCCGTATGTATGCAAACCCCAATGCGGCAGAATTCACCGCGGCTTCTTCCGTTACGATTTGGGAAGTCGCGATCGTTGACAAAACCACGGCGGGCGTGAAATTCGGTGCGGACGACACGTATCTGATGTTCTCCGAGCCGATCAAAACCACCCCGAACACCATTGAGGCGAGCGTGAAGGTGGAACCCTTCAAGAACGAATGGCAGATCGGTAACGGCTTTACCTCTTCCAAAGGGTTTAGCATCAGCTGGTCGAACGGTACGTCGGCGGTCACTTATAACAATTTGTGGCAGACCGACAACACCATGACGCTGCAACCGGTGGCAGGCACACCGTATGCCGAATTCAAGCCGAACGGAAAAACCAACACGAGTGGTTCGGATACCGTATGGTGTCCGGTATACACCGAAACGTTCACGGCGTTGGAATTCCCTTCGAGTGTAGAGCTGGATGATTTGGTGTTCTCGGGTTGGATGTATGTCAGCGATGCATCGGCTGTGCTGACCACCAGCCCGTGGATCTGGCTTGCCAGTACGGGCTCGTATGCGGTGTCCAGCGGCGGTCTTACTTACACAAATATGTTCTCCCGTCATCCGTTGAAAGACGGTTGGAACTATATTGAACTGCCGCTGTCGGAATGGGCGCCGTCTGCGGCTGCCTATCCGTTGGATATCAACGATATCAGCGGTATCAGCGTGCGTGCCATCAACGTCAAGTGGCAGGAAGGCACGATCGAAGATCAAGTGACCGTGCGCTATGCGGATTTCAAACTCTCTTTGGCTGAAAAGGACGAGGAAGAGGAAACCCAGCCTGCGGTGGACGAATGGTATATTTCCAAGAACGGATCCGGCGTGGCTTCCGGCTCGGCGGCTTCGGGCACTTCCAACGGCGACGGCACGGGATACAACACCCTGCCGGCCGGTTTGGAGTACACCATCGGCAGTTCCACCGGCGGC
>JAZSHJ010000045.1:0-7544 GCA_045533175.1 Acutalibacteraceae bacterium | reverse complement strand
ATCGGCACGCGCGGTCCCGGCGAGAAGAAGCTCGAAACGGACCGGCGCGCCCTCGGGCGCAGGATCTCCGCGTGCAGTTTCATGTGTTTCGCAATCCCGGCCGCATCCTTGAAGTAACGTACGTGGCGCAACATGTTCAATTTATCGTAGCCAATCGTCTGCATCGACAAACGGCGCAGAACGTCGCGATAGGTCTGCCCCATCGCCGCCATCGCCGCCACACCCGCGCCGGGGAAACTGATTTTGGAGGTGGAGGTAAACGCCACGATCATCTCTTCATTGCCGTGCTTTTGCGCTTCTTCAAAAACATTGAGCAAGCGGTCGTGCGCATCCGAAAGGTGATGTACGCAATACGCGTTATCCCACATCAAGCGAAAATCCTTCGCCGCGGGTTTCATAGCCGCCAAACGGCGCACCGTTTCGTCTGCGTACGTGATACCGCCGGGATTCGAGTACATCGGTACACACCACATACCCTTCACCGCTTCGTCACGGATAAGATCTTCCACCACGTCCATATCGGGACCGTTTTCGTTCATCGGTACACGGATCATTTCGATGCCGAAGTATTCGGTGATGGAAAAATGGCGATCGTAACCCGGAACGGGGCACAAGAATTTTACCGCACCCTGACGACACCACGGTTCACACCCCGCCACACCCGTGGCATAGGCGTTCGCGATGTAATCAAACATTAAATTCAAACTGGAGTTGCCGCCCACAATCACGTTCTCTGCCGGGACGCCCAGCACTTCGCCGAACATGCGACGAGCTTCGGGAATCCCCGTAAGTCCACCGTAGTTGCGGGTATCGGTGCCGTCCTCTGCCTTTGCTTCGCTGTGACTGTTGACACAATCCAACATCGCGGCGGTGAGTTCCAACTGTTCGGGACCCGGCTTGCCGCGCGACATATCCAAAGCCAAACCGCGCGCACGATACGCTTCGTACTGCGCAGTCAATTCTTCCAATCGTTGTGTATTCGTTGCCATAGGGATATCCTTCCTTTCCAAGCGCCTTGATACATTGTATTACAAACCTCGCGGTTTTGCAAGTTCTTTTTTTAATAATTGCAAAATTATTTGCGTTTTCGGAAATATTATGCCCCGTTTTTCGGATAGTTGGCGTTTTTGAAACCCAAATTATGCAAAAACACCCGAGAAACGTGTGTTTCTCGTATGTTTGTTACACGGTTTCTTTGGTTTTTCGTGCGGCCGCCACCGCGGCGGGCATCACAAAACGGTAGGCATCCTTTTGCACGGTAGCACAAAAGCGATCGGTCAGCACGCATTCTCCGTCCAGCGTGACCGGCATCACACGGTCGGTTTTCACACGGATGGCGGTGCCGCGATAGAAATTCACACCGCTTTCCCCCTTGTGTGTGCCCTTTTTATATTTCGGCAACAACTGCAAAATGCGCAAACGCGGCATCGTTTCCACCAACACGAAATCCAACACGCCGTCATCGGGCACGGCGGTGGGAACACCATGATACCCGCCGCCGTAGTATTCACCGTTGGCACACAGCGCAAACAGATAACTGCCATTCACCTTCACGGTGCCGTCCGCGGTTTCCATCTCCACCGTCAAATGACAGCCCAAGCGGCCGAAAAACACCTTGACCAAGGCGAGATTATACGCCATAGACCCGCTGACCAACGGCCACCGTTTGAACTTTGCCATGTGGTACGCCACCTCGGCATCCATGCCCGTCGCCGCCACGTTCAGCGAACGGCGGGTTTCCCCTTCGCCGTATGTACAAAGAATCCCATCCATCGGATACGCTTCGGCGGTTACCATCGCATCCAAATCCAGATACGGTTGCGCACCGCCCAGCATACGCACAAAGTCGTTACCCGAACCGCAAGGGATGTGCGCCAATTCCGTATCGCTGCCCGGCTCAATGGCAGTCATGACCTCCAACAGCGTTCCGTCGCCGCCGCAGGCATACAACCGCACCGTTTCCCCTGCCGTGCGGATCGCCTCACGGCACAAAGAGATCGCCGCAAGCGGTGCGGTGGTTTCCAGTATCTCATAGCGACAGCCGTGCGCTTCGCACACTTCGCGGATGTGCGGCACCAACGCGACGGCAGGCGACTTTTTCCCCGCCGCGGGATTCACGATGAATACGTGTTTCATTTTTTACATCCCCTTATTTTTTGGGTGAAAAATACATATACAACTGGCATTTCAGCATGCCGTTATAGAGTTTGCGGCGCTTATCGGCAGGGCGTCCGAACCATTCTTCAAACGTTTCGTCTGCCGTGATGATGCCGTAACTCCATCCCGCTTTCGGCACAAACACTTGCCCCATCACGCGGTAAAGTTCCTCGGCGGCAGAACGATCCAACAACCGTTCGCCGTACGGCGGATTGCACAGCACAAGGCCGCTGTCCCCGCGGGGCACAAAGTTCTTCACATCGGCAAGGTCGGTGAACAGACAGTCCCCCACCCCCGCTTTTTGAGCGTTTTCCTCGGCAAGGCGCACACACGCAGGATCGATATCCCCACCCCATAAGGTGATCTCCCGATCAGGCATTTCCAGCGCACGGGCAGCCTCACGTTCTTGCTCGAACGTGCCGCGCGGCACGCAATCCCACATACCGGCGGTAAAGCGACGTCCCACACCCGGCGAAATTCTCCGTGCCGCCAGCGCCGCTTCGATCAACAACGTACCCGATCCGCAACAAGGATCACACACCTGTTCGGCAAACCGCGCACGCATCACGTCCGCGATTGCGGCGGCCAGCGTTTCTTTGATGGGTGCTTCCCCGGCGTTGGCGCGGTATCCGCGTTTGTGAAGTCCTTGCCCACTCGTATCGATCAGCAGGGACACTTCGTCCTTCATCACGGTCACTTGAATTTGAAACAGCGCACCGCTTTCCTCAAACCAAGACACTCCGTATTTCGCGCGCAGGCGTTCCACCACCGCTTTTTTCACAATGGCTTGGCAATCCGGCACGCTGTGCAGCGCGGAATTCAGCGACCACCCTTTCACAGGGAAGCGATCCTTCACGCCGATATATTTTTCCCACGGCAATGCCTTAACCCCTTCAAACAGTTGGTCAAACGTCACCGCATGAAACCGTCCCATCAGCAACTGTACCCGTTCGGCATAACGCGAACGAATATTCACCCGTGCCATGGCGGCAAAATCGCCGTCGAACAGCACACGACCTGTTTCGGCGCGGACATTCTCCACACCCATACGGCGCAGTTCGTCTGCCAAAATCCCCTCGATGCCGAACAGGCATGGACAACAAAAAGTCATACGTTACATCCTCACTTCAAATACGGCATCGGATCCACCGCCACACCGTTCAAACGCACTTCAAAATGCAGGTGCGGGCCAAAGCTGTTGCCTGTGTTGCCCACTCTGGCAATCACTTCGCCCTGTGTCACCTTTTGGCCGACTTCCACCAAGATTGCGTTGCAATGGGAATACGTGGTAACGTATCCGTTGCCGTGATCCACCACCACGTACAATCCGTAGCCGCCGCCCCAGCCTGTGGTGTTAACTTCCCTTACCACGCCGCCGTCCGCCGCAATGATCGGCTTATCCAACACGCCGTTACCGGAAATATCAATGCCGGCGTGCAATTTGCCCCAACGATAGCCGAAGGGCGAACTGAGCATGCGGCAACTCGGCAACGGCCAGAGGAACTCGCCCGTGGCCACACCCGGTCGGGCACTCGCATTCACGCGATAACTGCCCTCGACCACCACTTCGGTGACCGGTTCTTTCACAACGTTTTCGCTCACGATCTCACGGTACAGTTCCTGTCCGTTCACATAGATCACGTCCGCCGTGATCTGCACCTCGCCCACCGAACCGGGCGTGCGCACTTCGGAATATCCGATGTATTTTGTGCTGTCCTTTATGATACGTTTCTCATACGGAATCGTTTCGATATAGCTCTCGGTGGAGCGCACCTGCACCGTCAGGAACGGATTGCCGTCCTCCCCGATCTTTGTCAGTTTTTGGCGCAGGCGGATGTACGGTTCATCGCTTCCTTGCGGATACAATCCATCCACGATCTCGACGTTGTTGCGGAATTCCACCCGCTTGTTCACCGTATCCACACCTGTATCGTACAAACTGAGCACGTCTTTGAGCAGGCGATCCATTTCTTCCCGTTGTTTCAACGCACCGATAAACACATCGTCCACATACAGACCACTCATCTCTTCCACGTCTTCCACCGACATCTGCAAGATCACGTCACACAGTTCGGAGGTGGACAACACGCGGCTTTGTTGCACCGGACGCAACGTGAGGGAAGATTCACGGTCGATAATGTGCCCGTCGGGATCCTTAATCACAATACGGTTTTCCGCCATATCCAGCGCTTCGTTGAACACCGATTCGTCCGTAATGTATCCCAACCGTTCACCGCCGTACACCAATTCCAAGGCGAAGGTGGTGTTGGACCAATAACGGATCACAAGTGTTAGAGCAATCACCGAACCCAGCACCATCAACGTCTGGGTAACGGCGGTAACCATACGACGGTGACGGCGAAACGCCATCACGGGCAACGCCAACATCTGCAATATGGCAAGCAGGCGATGCCGTTCCTTGGCTTCCGCTACACGCTGGCGCGCAATGGTAAAGCCGTGACGAACACGGCGCAGTTCAAAACGAAGCAGATTCCATTGTTTGACCACCGTGCGTCGCCACAACCGCTTCACCGCACGAAGCGGCTTTTTGCACAGCGACACCACCCAGTTCAACAGGGTGTACCAAGCATCACGAGTGAAGGCACCCATACCGTAGCTGATAAGATATATCTCCATCCACACACGCAACCACACACCGGCGGGACGTTCGGTAGGAGCAAACGATGCCAAGGGATTCACTTTCGGTTCGCGCGGCGTATCGTGTACGTCCACCACGCTTTCGGTGGTATCCACCTCCGGCATCAGCGCATACAACAACGGGTGCTGTTCACCCGTGGATACGGGTTCGTTTTGCGGTGTTTGCTCGTTCTGCAACATACGGGCACCTCCTTTCTGTTTCAAAAGAAAAAGGTTACAAAATTGTAACCTTTTTCTCTATTATACTCATTTTCAGGTATAAATCAATGCTTTTTCCGAATATTTGGGCATTTTACCAAAAACAACCCATTCATTTTAAGTAATATTCACGAAACTATGCGGTTTTAATAGGTCATACGCGACGGCGTCCAATCGGCCAGCACAGCCGTCATCTGCGCGGCATACGCCTTGGCACCCATCAAATCATGTTCCTCCCAGTTGCCGCATTCCACCGCGCTCACACCGGGGATCTCCCCTTCATACGCCGCAACAAACCGCAGGGCATCGCGGGTAAGATCCAGCGCCGTTTGAAGTGGGAGATCACGGGTGAGGAAGTAAAAGCCCGTGCGACAACCCATCGGCCCGAAATACATAACAGCGTCTTTGTGTTCGCTGTTGCGCACAAAGGTCGCAAACAGATGCTCCAGCGTATGTACTGCGGCCGTTTCCAAATACGGCGGCGTGTTCGGCTTCACAAAACGCAGATCAAAGGTGGTGATATCCCCGTCCACTCTTGACACGTACATTCCCGGCATCAATACGGTGTGATCCACTTGAAAACTGGCGATCTTTTCCATATTTAAAACTCCCTTTCCATTACCGCCTGCATATCCGCGGGCGGCGGCACTTCAAATTCCATGGATTCTCCTGTGATAGGGTGAATAAACGACATTTTTCCGCAATGCAGGCCGTGGCGGTTCATAACCGTTTCATCCGTACCGTACATGGTGTCCCCCGCCAAAGGATGACCAAGCCACGCCATGTGTACGCGGATCTGGTGCGTGCGTCCCGTTTCGATGATCACACGCAACTGCGTAACCGCACCGCCGTGCCGTACCGCCCACCAACGGGTAAGGCTGGGTTTACCGCCCTCCCCCACTTCGCGGGTGATGCAACACCCTTCTTTTACGCGAATGGGTTGGTCGATCACCCCTTCTCCCGCAAGGTCACCCAACACCAAGGCGGTATATTCCTTTTTCACCGCGCCGGTCAGCGCGTGTGCAACATGCGGATTTTTGGCCGCCAACAACAACCCGCTGGTGTTGCGGTCCAAGCGGTTTACGGGACGGAAAGACAGCGGCGTCCCCGCGGTTTCGTAATGATGCACCACAATGTTCGCAAGGGTTGGTTCGGGTTTTCCTGCCGAAGGATGCACCGCCAGATACGGCGGTTTGTTCACCACCAACAAATGTGCATCCTCGAACACCACGTCCAACGGCAGATCCGCCCCTTCGATCTTCACCCGATCGTCGGGCAGTAACAGCCGCACCCGTTGTCCCGCAAAAACAGGATCAATGGTGCGCCGCCACACGCCGTCGGCGGTGATACCGTCGGGCACGTTTTTGCATCGTACCACCGTGCGCCATGAAAGACCGCACCCGCCCCGCAAAAACGCACCCGCTTTGGCGCCGTCGTATTCCGGTGGGACGGTATACCACAATTCCTGCATAGATTATCCTTTCAACATCTCTTCCTGTCCGATATACCCCACCAGATCGAAATCTCGCAGGTTGTGACGAATGATGTAATCCATATACGACATCACCATTTTCGCGGTCAGCACATATCCTGCCGCGCTCAAATGGCCGAACATATAAAACTTTTCGCGGTATGCTTCGTCTTGCTTGGGCGCAAAACGGCAAAAGTCCATTACGTAACAATGATCGAACGTATCCGCCAGTTGATGAAGCAACGCCGCGTGGGCATCGATTCCCGCGTTGCGTTCCTCGCTGATCTCTTTGGGCATGGTCATCAAAAAGAAACGGGCATTGGATTGAAATTCCTTAATGCGCTGAATGATGCCCGCATAGTGCCCTGCAAAGGTATCGGCGTTATCCTGCCAATGTTCGGCAATATCGGCAAGTGTACCCACTTCTTGCTTCTGGTTCAGAATATCGTTCACCCCGAGCGCCAGAATATAGCATTGGGTGGGCGGAAACTGTGCAGAATCCCAATAGGCATCGATCTTCATCAATTCTTTAGCCGTCATGCCGCCACGGGACATATTGTACACCGTGCTGCCCGTGGCACGGGCAATATATTGTCCCCACGAATATTCGTACATATCGTGATAACGGAATGTGCCGTCCTCGCGCTGTGTTTGAAACTCTCCCGAAGACAGGCTGTCCCCCACACAGGTGATGGTACGGAAGATGCCGCAAAATCCGCTGTCGGGAAGCAAACGTTCCAACGGTTGTTCGTCGGGACGGAAAAACTCTTGAATATCCATAACACGCACCTCTTTTGGTTTTGTTCAGTATAGCATATCCTTTGCTGAAATGCAAGAACACGCAAAAAGGGGAAGCAGATCTCTCCGCTTCCCCTTTTGGGTTATGTGGAATCAGTCGACGATCATCTTGCCGTCCGCACCGAAGGCGTAGAAGCCCTTCGCCACGTAGCCGTTGGTGGTGGTCACAAAGAAGTTCGCGTTGTTCTTAATGACCGCACCGTTGCCCGCCACGTAGTAGTAGGCGCCGTCCGCCGCTTTCACCAAGCCGCGATACGCCACG
>JAZSHJ010000071.1:0-13831 GCA_045533175.1 Acutalibacteraceae bacterium | reverse complement strand
CAGAACATCAAGATCACCACGCCGGAGGATATGGTGACAGCCCGCGGTTTGCGTGGCGGAAAGGAGCAGACGGTGCGAATCGGACACGGATATGACGTACATCGTTTGGTGGAAGGACGGCCGCTGATTTTGGGCGGTGTCACGATTCCTTATGAAAAAGGGTTGCTCGGCCATTCGGATGCCGATGTGCTCACCCACGCGGTGATGGATGCTCTGCTCGGCGCGGCGGGGCTTCATGATATCGGCCGCTGGTTTCCCGATACAGACGAGCGTTATCGCGGGGCTGACAGTCTGCAACTGCTTTCGCACGTGATCGCGCTGTTGAACGAGCGCGGATACACGGTGGGCAACGTGGATGCCACCGTGTTGGCACAGGCCCCCAAACTGTTGCCGTATATTGACACCATGCGGGAAAACCTGGCGCGGGTGTGCGGTGTGACGGTGCAGGCAATGAACGTGAAAGCTACCACCGAAGAGAAAATGGGATTCACGGGTGCGGGCGACGGCATGGCCGCCCACGCGGTGTGTTTGATTGAGAGTAAAGAATTATGATTTTTGAAAAACAAGTCACAACGTATATGACCGAACGTCCCACGTTGCCGTATGCTGTGTACCTGCCCGAAGGGTATGAAAATGACGAGTCGAAACAATGGCCGCTTCTTATCTTTTTGCACGGTGCGGGCGAACGCGGAAACGATCTGCAAGCGGTATACCGTCACGGTCCGCTTCGCGAAGTACGCGAAGGGCGTGAGTTCCCGTTTGTCGTGATCGCTCCGCAAATTGACGGGCAGCACTATTGGGCGTGCTATGCCGAAACGCTCAATACCATGTTGGATGGATGGCTCAAAGAATATCGTATTGATCCGGCGCGTGTGTATCTCACCGGTCTTTCGATGGGTGGTACGGGCACGTGGATGTGGGGAATGATGAATCCCGAACGGTTTGCCGCTGTGATGCCCATCTGCGGCACCGGTATTTGTTGGTGTGCGGGTAATTTGAAAGACGTGCCTGTTTGGGTGTTCCACGGCGATGCGGATGTCACCGTCCCGATTGAAGAAAGCTATTCCATGGTGGAACGGTTGAATGCTTGCGGCGGACAGGTCACCCTCACGGTATACGAAGGATACGGTCACGACAGTTGGACCGATACCTATTGCCGCGAAGATGTGTATGAATGGTTGTTATCTCACACAAAATAAGGAGCAAACAGGATGAGTGAACGGTTGGATCGCATCAACGAACTGGCGCGGAAATCCCGCACCGTGGGGTTGACAGCGGAAGAAAAAGAGGAACAACAGCGTCTGCGCGCGGAATACGTGGCGGCGGTGCGTAAAAATGTGGAGTTGCAGTTGGGCAACACCTTTATCGTGGAACCCGACGGCACCAAACACCCGCTGCAAAAGAAGGGGTAACACAATGAGCAAACGTTTGAGCGCGTTGTTTGCGGTGTTTTGTTTGCTGTGTGCGTGTACCGCGTGCCGCGTGCGGGTGGATCTGTCGGACAGCCAAACCGATGGGGGAGAAACGACGGTTACCGCCGCAACCACGACCGCCACACCCGAAACCAACGACGAAATGGCCGCCCAGGCATGGGGGATATATTCCCGTGCATTGGAATTGGAAGGAGAATACACCACCTACGATCTTGTGTATAAAGCGCGCATGACGGTGGGGCGTGAACTGCAAGTGACGAATGCGCGCATCGTGCGGATCGAAACCGAAGGAAACGTCACTTTGTTGGTGGAAAGCGAAGCGGGGAACGAAGTGTCATCGGGATACTTAAAAGACGGTATCGGCTACTTCTTTATTGACGGTGATAAATACTGGATTCCCATCGATGAAGAAGCCTTCTTTGAAACAATGGGGTTCAGTACCACCGAACCGCTGACCGAAGAGATGTTTGCCACCGCCCTTGTGATGCGGGATGCCGAAGGTGCCACCGTTTCCTGCCCGTTGGCGGAACGATATGCCACCGATTACGCGCGAATGTATCTGGGGAACGGTGCGGTGCAAAGCGGCACGGTCACCAGAGCCGAAGTGGGTGTTAAGGTGAATACCGAGGGACATCCGCTGGTATTTACATCGGATATCGAACTGTATAGCGCGGGATTCGGTACGATATCGCTCGAAAGCGAAAACCGTTACGCCGCCGTGGGCGATCAAGTGACGCTCACCCCGCCTGCGGATCTGGACACCTATTCATCAATTATCGAATAAGAAAGTAGGGGATGCATTATGCATCCCCTACTTTCTTATACGGCAAAAAGCGGCGGCCGAATTCGTGGCGAAAGGGGAAAAACCCCTTTTCTTTTTCAATTTTCTCCCTTTGCGGAAAAATATTTTCCATTATTTGGAAAAAGTTTCGCAAAAACCCTTGCAATAATTTCCAGAATATGGTAATCTACCGTTGCCGGCAAGCAAAAACAATATTATTTAAACGGGGGAGAACATAGTATGGATAAGAAAATACGGGTGCTGTTGGCCGATACGGGCGAGCATTTCGGTCAACCGTGTGCCGCTGCTTTGCGGGCGCACGGGTTGGAAGTGGATCTGGTGGAAAAGGATGGGCGTCGCGTGATCGAGAGGGTATCCGCCACCCGCCCCGACGTGGTGATGATGGACTTCTTCTTGCCGCAAGTGGATGCGGTAGGAGTGATCCACAGCATTAAAGCGATGCATCTTGCCACCACGCCGATCTTGATGGTACTTTCGGCGTTCGATAATCCCAATTTGGAACGCGAAGCGATCACGGCGGGCGCGGACTATTTTGTGTTAAAACCGTTTGATGCAGACGGTATGGCACAGCGGCTTACTTCCATTTGTGTGCAAAAGGATGCGCACCGCGTGACTGCATCGGGCGGCAGTACACTTGAAATGCAGGTGACCGAGATCATCCATCAGATCGGTGTGCCTGCACATATTAAGGGATATCAATATCTGCGGGACGCTATTTTGATGGCGATCGAGGATGAAGAGATCATCAATGCGGTAACCAAACGGTTGTATCCTTCGGTTGCAAAGAAACATGCTACCACCTCATCGCGGGTGGAACGTGCCATTCGTCACGCCATCGAGGTGGCGTGGGATCGCGGGGATGTGGATGTGCTCAACTCTTATTTCGGATACACGATTCACACCGGGCGGGGCAAACCCACGAACAGCGAGTTTATTGCCATGATCTCCGACCGCTTCCGCTTGCAACTGAAAATCGGATAAAACATACGGTGCGACCAAACAGTCGTACCGTATTTTTATATCCCGTTGTGATTGATTGGTTCACAGCGGCTTTTTCAAAAAGGGATTTATTTTTTGCTCGTTTTGTGTTATGCTGTAATTGTAAAGGGGGAATCGGTATGAAAATTCAGTTTTTGGGTGCTGCTCATGAGGTGACGGGCTCTTGTACGTTGCTCACGGTGGGGGAGTACCGCATTGTGGTGGATTGCGGCATGGAACAGGGCCGCGATATTTATGAAAACTGCGAACTTCCCATCGCGGCAGGGGACGTGGATGCCGTGTTGTTGACACACGCGCACATCGACCACGCGGGCAAAATCCCGTTGCTTTGCGCCAACGGATTTCGCGGCCCGATCTTTGCCACCGAAGCCACGGCGCGTTTGTGCCGCATCATGCTGATGGATTCCGCGCACATTCAGGAATTTGAAGCCGAGTGGCGCAACCGCAAAGCCAAGCGATCGGGCGGTGTGCCGTACGTGCCGCTGTATACCGCGGCGGATGCACAACAAGCGCTTACGCAGTTCGTGCCGTCGCCCTATCACGCCCCGCGCGAAGTGCTCCCCGGCATCACGGCGGAGTTTTTGGATGCGGGACATCTGCTGGGTTCTGCATCGATCAAACTGACGGTAACCGAAGCGGGGAATACCCGCACCTTGCTGTTTTCGGGCGATCTCGGCAACGTAAACCGTCCGTTGATCCGCGATCCCGAGCAGCCTGCTACCGCCGATTACGTGGTGATCGAATCCACCTACGGCAACCGTTTGCACGGCCCGCATCCCGATTATGTGAAACAGTTGTCTGCCGTGTTGCAGGAAACGTTTGATCGCGGCGGCAACGTGGTGATCCCCTCCTTTGCGGTGGGACGCACACAGGAACTGCTCTATTGTTTGCGCACCGTGAAAGAGGAAGGATTGGTGAAGGGACACGACGGATTCCCCGTGTATGTGGACAGTCCGCTGGCGGTGGAAGCCACGGGGATTTACGGGGATGAATCTCTCACCGCCTATTTTGATCCGCAAACGCTGGCACTTTTGCGCGAGGGGATCAATCCGATTTTGTTCCAAGACTTGCGCGTGTCGGTTTCATCTGACGATTCCCGTGCCATCAACGCCGATAAAATGCCAAAGGTGATTCTTTCGGCCAGCGGCATGTGTGAAGCGGGGCGTATTCGTCACCATTTAAAGCACAATCTGTGGCGTCCCGAAAGCACGGTGCTGTTTGTGGGGTATCAGTCGGAAGGCACACTCGGTGCCCAGTTGTTGGGCGGGGCACGATCGGTGAAACTGTTCGGGGAGGAGATTGAAGTGCGCGCCCGTGTTGCGCAGATGGACGGTATCAGCGGTCACGCCGACCGTGACCGCCTGCTTGGTTGGGTGGCGGGGATGTCCCCGCGCCCGCGGTGTGTGTTTGTAAATCACGGGCAAGATACGGTGTGCGATGAGTTTGCCGCGTTTGTCACCGAACAAACAGGCATTCCTACCGAAGCGCCGTATAACGGGGCGGTGTATACGCTGGCCGATACCGTTACGTGTGAAGCCAAAGGCAACGATCGCCGCATTCAAAAAGCGGCCCGTATCAACACGGTGTATGATCGCTTGGTGGCGGTGTATCGCCGCTTGGGTGCGCTTGTGGATAAAAGCCGCGGCCGTGCCAACAAGGATCTTGCGAAGTTTGCCGATCAAATACAATCGCTGTGTGATCGTTGGGAATGAGGTTTGACTTTTTTCGCGGTGTATGATATAGTGAAGAGCGAAAGAAGGGGTAAACGGCTATGCGATACAAAGCAATTCTTTGGGATCTGGACGGCACGTTGCTCGATACGCTGCACGATCTTACAACAGCGGTGAATACCGCACTTGCAGGGCGCGGATATCCCGCCCGCACGGCCGAAGAAGTGCGTGCGTTTGTCGGCAACGGCGCGCGCCTGTTGATCGCACGTGCACTCCCGCCCGAAGCGGATGACGCGACGGTGGATGCCTTGCTGCAGGATTTCAATGCCTATTATGCTGCGCATTGCCGTGAAGCCACCGCCCCGTATGAGGGGATAGTACCCCTGCTTACCCGCCTGCAAGCACAGGGTGTGCACGCGGGCGTGGTGTCCAACAAACCGCACTATGCGGTGGTGTCGTTGGCAAAGGAGTATTTCGGTGATCTGTTGGAGCTGGCGGTGGGCTCACAAGACGGTGTGCCGCGCAAACCCGCCCCCGATGCGGTGCGTCAAGCAATGACACAACTCGGAGTGACGGCAGAAGAAACGTTGTATATCGGCGATTCGGAAGTGGATGTCGAAACAGCCCGCAACACAGGAGTGGATGGACTGTTCGTGACATGGGGATTCCGCACCGCCCAACAGTTGCAAGAGGCGGGAGCATGTCGCTTGGTGGATAGTGTGGAAGAATTGAGTATAGCATTGCGTTGAGGAGGATATGGTATGTTTGGAAATAAAGTGGTAATGACGATCGAGGGTATGGCGTGCATTCGCTGCAGCGGTCGGGTGGAAGCGGCGCTGAACGCATTGCCCGGCGTGAAAGCGAAGGTGGATCTTGCCAAAAAGACCGCCACCGTGAAGGGGTGCGAGGATAAAGACCTGCTCACCCGTACCGTAACCGATCTCGGCTTCACCGTTGTTAACATCAAATAAGCAAGCGAGCGTGTTCTTTTAAAGAACACGCTCGCTTTTTGTCACTTCGTTTCCCGTATCAAATAGCGGGGGATGCCGATAATACGGCATTGCGCCAGTTCTTCGCCTTCCAACAGGCGAGGCTGATACATCGGATTCACAGGGATCAGGCGAAGCCATGCTTCGCCTTCGGAAAATTCCACCTTTTTCAAGGTGGCTTCTTCGGCATTATACAAAACAAGTGCCGTTTGCCCGCTATATTCCAACGTGTCTGTCTTTAGCACCAACACGGTGTCCCCATCCAGATACATCGGGTACATACTGTCGCCGCACACCCGCAACACAAAAAAGTCGGATTTCGGCCGTCCGTGCAGAAAACTCAGCGGAATATCCACGCGGTCGCCGTCCCATACCTCCTGCGCCAGATGTTCATATCCCGCCGCCACTTCGCCGATCACGGGAAAGGTCACATATTCTTCGGTCACGTGCGGGGTGGGGAAGGCGTGGGAATGCATGGCATCGGTTTTACCCAAAAGCCACGCGGTATCCACCCGCAGCACCCGCGCCACCGACTCGATCACCGGCAGTTTGATGTTTTCGATCTTGCCTTTTTCATACCGTTGGATGGTGGAAAACGCCACCGACACTTCTTCCGCAATGTCCGCCAACGTGAGTCCCAGTTGCTTGCGGCGCTCGGCCATACGTGCGCCAAGCAGTTGTACGTCGATTTCTTTCACACCGATCACTCCTTACCTCCCCAGTATATCACACAAATTTGCATAATGCAACATTTTTTTGCAAAAAGCAATCCCCGTATTTCCGAGGAAATACGGGGATGTTCATTACAGAAAGAAATTGTCGCGGAGTGCTTTGGCGTGGGGAATCAGCGGCGAGCGCGTTACATCCTGCGGAGCGTGTTCCAGCGTACACAAACACATACAAACGCCCATCAGCATACCCAGTTGGCGTATGTAGGGATAGCACGGTCCGTGCAGAAGATACAGGAAAGGCGCACCGGCTTGTGTTTTCAACAGGTGTATCGTGCGTATACATTCGGGAAGTTCGTCTTCGCTTTCGGTACGGTTCACGATTTTGGTAATATCCGCTCCGCGTTCCACGTGTGCACGGGCAATTGAGAGGGTTTCTTCCGAGGTTAATACTGTGAGCGTATGAGAAGACATCAGCACTTCGCCGTGGCGACGATGAATTTCGTCGATCAATGCTTTTTGCTTTTCCACCGCGACGGGATCGTAGGTGATTTCCCATTTGGTGGCGGAGGGATCGAAGAAGTTGGCCATCACGTCGCAAAGGGTCGCACCGCAATCCACGGCCAGCAGCAACAAGTCGGCGCACTCCTCATCGCTGAGGCCGACGCTGTCCCCGTCGCGGTAGGAGGTGACGTAGGTAGGGTGGCCTTCACACGCGGCAAAGATAGCTTTCAAATGTTCTTCGGTGCGGTATTCCCGTTTCAACTGGCACAAATGGATGCCCAACGCATCCGCTCCCAGCGCAAGCGATGTGCGGATCTTATGAATATATTCGTCGGGCGTATGACATTTGAAGATTGAGGTGATCAGGGGTTTCTCCCGGTTTAAAAACGAGGCAGCTTTCATTTTTGACCTCCTTACAGACATTCGCGATCGGATCTTGCTCTTATTATAGCAGACACCAATCGGTTTGTAGATCTGCAAAAGGGATAGTTTTTATCCTTTTGTTATGCCTTTTTCAATACCACGGCGGTGCGAGCGGGGAGATAGAGGTAAAAACCGTTGTCCCCGTCGTGGCATTCGGTGTGATAGCGGTAGCGGGTGTCCACGCGGTCAAATCCGCCGAACTCGCCGCTGTCGGTGGAAAGCGCCACGTCGTAGATCGCGGGAGCGTCGGTGGGAATCCATAATTTCTCTTCCGAACGGGTGGGGTGGAAGTTAAAGGCAAAGACCACGTCACCTTTTTGATATACCATCAAGTTGTGGTCGTTGTTATACCACAGCAATTTCGCGGTTTTGGAAAGCAGCCGTTCCCGCCGCAACAGCGCCACCATTGCGCGGTCAAATGCGCCGAGCTGGCCGTAACGCAAAAGACCGTTGTCTGCAAGACTCCATTGACGGCGGCAATAATGATAACTCCATCCGTTTCCTTCCCGTGGAAAATCGATCCATTCGGGATGGCCGAATTCGTTACCCATAAAGGTGAGGTAACCTTCCCCCGCCAGCGTGGAGGTGACAAGTCGGATCATTTTGTGAAGCGCCATGCCGCGATCGATCACGGCGCTTTCGCTTGCCTTGTTCATGTGGGTGTACATTTCAGCGTCACACAGGCGGAACATAATGGTTTTATCACCCACCAACGCTTGGTCGTGCGATTCGCAGTATCCCACCGTCTTTTCCATCGGGCGTCGCCCCGTAAGTTCATACCACAGCGTACCCATATCCCAATCCTGGTCGGTACGTTCTTTCAGCCATTTGATCCACAAGTCGGGCACGCCCATTGACAAACGGTAGTCAAAGCCGATGCCGCCGTCCTTGATGGGTAGGCACATGCCCGGCATCCCCGACATATCCTCCGCCACGGTGAGCGCGCGGGGATTGACGGTGTGAATAAGTTCGTTGGCCAGTTGCAGATAGGTGATCGCTTCCAGATCGGTGTTAGGGGAAAAGTACATGCTGTAATTGGTAAAGGCGCTGCCAAGCCCGTGGTCGTGATACAACATGGATGTAACACCGTCAAAACGAAATCCGTCGAAATGGAAGATCTCCATCCAATATTTTAAGTTGGAAAGCAGAAAATGAAGCACTTCGTGTTTGCGGTAATTGAACAGTTTGGTGCCCCATGCGGGATGATCGCCCCTGGCACCTTCGTGGAAAAACTGATAGGGTGTACCATCAAACTGTGCCAGGCCCTCTTCGGTGTTGCTCACCGCATGGGAATGCACCACATCCAACAACACGGTAATGCCCATTTTGTGGGCGGTATTGATGAGGTCTTTTAATTCGTGGGCTGTGCCGTAACGGGAGGAGGGTGCAAAAAAGTTTGACACCTGATACCCGAACGAGCCGTAATACGGGTGTTCCATTACCGCCATGATCTGAATGGTATTGTATCCGAGCTTTTTCACACGCGGCAAAATGTGATCGGTGAAGTGAGTGTAACTGCTCACTTCACCCGTTTCGCCGGCCATGCCGATGTGACATTCATAAATCAGCGGGCGTCGTGCGGGTTTGAAATCGCCGTCGGTCCAGTTGAATTCCTCCCACAGCGTATCGTCCACTTCGGCACACCATAGGTAGGTCACAGGGTCCTGTACCACGCGGGTTGCGTGGGTGGGAATGCGGCGCAACAATTTCCCGCCGTGCTTTACCACCGCCTGCACTTTTTGCCCCACAGCGAGTGCGTCATGCGGCAAGGCGATCTCAAACACGCCGTTTTCAAGGGCGGTCATTGGGTGGGCGGTGAGATTCCAGTCGTTGAAATCCCCTGTGAAATACATCGCCTCAGCGGCGGGGGCCCATTCACGATACACCCACCCGTCGGCAGTTTTGTGAATACCGAAATACAGATGGCTGTTGGCAAAGGAGATCAAGTCACCGCCGTTTTGAAGCAACGCATCCCGCGTTTGGGTATACTCTTCCATGCGCTGCGCAATATCGTTTTCATAGGGTGCAAGGTAAGGGTCGATTTTCAAAATCTTGTATTTCATACGCCGCCTCCGCAAAAAAAATACCCGATGGCTCACACGGTCCATCGGGTATAGTATACCACAAATATTTGTCGGAATCAACGGGTTTGTTCACGTTTCCACGCAGGGATTCCCAAAAGGCATAAAAGTGTTCCGCCAAGGCTTACCGCCAGCCACAGTTGCAAAGTGACCGACCATCCCGCATGTTCCGCCACCAGCGGAAAAACAAAGGTGGAAAGCGCACTTCCTATGTAGGTACAGGCGTTTAACACACCCGATATGGTGGACACGTTGTTGTTCTTGGCCAGCAACGGTGGAAGCAGACACACCAAAATGAGATTAGCCCCGTGCATGCATCCCGCAAGCAACGCCGTGCAAAAGACCGACAACGCCGCGAATCGTCCGTAAAACAACGTGAGCATCAGCGCCGCCAAAGCGCCTGCACCGAAGATGGTACCCGCACAAGTCAGCGGATTGTGAAACGCTTTTCGATACAACAAGCCTGCGAGCCACAGCGAAAGAATGCTGAAAATCGGAAGGATCACACCCGTTAAAATGGCAACCTCCTCGTCCAAACGGAAGGTTTCGGCAATGAATGAGGGCATCCACGTGGTAACACCGTCGCGCAATACCCCTTGTAGCACGATGGCTACCATAATAAAAAGCAACAGCGGCGAAAAGAGGCTTGCCGAGTGTACGGTGTGCTTTTTTTCACGGGGTGAAAGTGGAATGACAGGGCATATCTTCCACCACAAAAACAATCCTAAAACACCGCACAAAGCGGTGGCAAAGAACACGCTTTTCCAACCGGCCCACAGGATCAACAGCGGGGCAAACAGATAAATAGCGATCGTTCCCGCGTTGCCGCCCCACGATACTTTCAGACAATTGCGATCGTAATCCTCTTTTTCAAGAGTGGTAGCGAGCAGTTTGATGATCGGGGGCCACATAGACGCTTGTGCAAATCCGTTCAAACACCATACCGCTGCCATCCAAAACGGGGTGGTGCAAAACGGAATGATCGCGTTCATTAGTGAGGTGACTGCTAAACCGACAGCTACCAAATATCGCGGTTGCACACGGTCACCGAAAAAGCCACTCACGATCTGTCCTGTGCCGTAGGTAATGAAACTTCCTGTTAAGGCAATGGAAAGCAAAGATTTGGAATATCCTGTAGCCACCACCATTTCCGCCACAATGGCTCCGTAATTGGTGCGGGTTACGTAACTGATAAAATAGGTGATGACGCACAAAAACACAAGACGTTTCGTGGAAAGGCTTTTCATCGGAAGATCTCCTGTTTGCTTAAGGAATAAAGATTAAAAACAGTTGCCGCAGGTGGAATAACCCATGGCTTGCAATTCGCTTAACGTGCCGTTGAAATCGCGGCGGTTTTCCGCTTTGATGCTGTTCACCGAACGGCAGTCGGGGCGGTGTATCCTTTTTGTGTTGGTGTTCAACACAAACGATGCGGTTTGTTGTTGTGCCGCGGTCGTAGTGGTCGTGGCGTCAAGTGCGCTGCTTCCATCGGCATAATTCAGCGTGACACCCGGTTGCACGTTGTGGCAAAACACGTTAAAGCAAATACCTTCGCCGTTGTCTTCCACCGAATACGCTTCGATCTGTACACCGCGCGCCACCAATTCGTTTCCGTAAAACCATGGAGTGACGCGATACATCACGTGATGGTCGGTTTCTTTGATGTAGTCGGCCACCATGTTTTCAAAGGGAAGCATCCCTTCGGTATTCATATAGCGTGTGCCGGTGATAAGGTTGCTTTTGTTGGCATCCTCGCCCGATAACTGCCATCCGATCAGATGACACCGATTGTAAAGATATTCCCCGTCCACAAAGTCGTACTGTGCCTGTTTCCACCCGCTGGGTTTCACGCTGCTGATATCCCCGCGAGAACCCGTGGGCATCAACGCCGTGCCGCAACAGGCAAACGCAAAGCCGCACCGTCCGCGGGTATCGATATCGCTGTAAAGTTCAAACACTTGCGTGGTAATGGTGTTTGCCGTAAAATACGGTCTGCCATCCAGAACAAGCGAAAAACTATCCCCCTCATAAGCGGGGATGTCTTCCCACACGGTGGGGCGGTCGCTTAAAAGATCGTTCACCGACGCCGGAGGAAGCGTTACGGTTGCGGTCGTGGTCGTTGTTGCGATTGTGTCGACGCGTGAAGAGGTGTCAACAGAAGCGGTGGTTGTATCCTGCTTGCTTGGTACGGAACTTATCTCTCCGCATCCGCCGGCGAAGACCAGCACTACAACAAGTAACAGCGCCAAAAGATGAGATTTCATGCGGCTTATCCTTTCACGAAGATTTGTTCGGTGATCTTTTCGTGGGAATGTCCTGCAAACTCGGTTTGCGAAGCCAATACAAACCCCTTGGAGGCAAGATCGGCGTCCCATTTCACATCGGAAGGATAGTGGCGGTTCCAGTTGTAAAGCACAATACCTTCACAGTTGTTCAAGTCGAAATCGCCGTTTTCCACAAAGCAATAGTCGCCGACCCCCGCTTTTTGCAGATAACTGTCGTCCACCGTAAAGGCGCCGCCTTCGGTGAATTGCTTGGCGGAATAGGCGTTCATCCACAAAGTATGTCCCGCCGCAAGCGAAAGTACCCGTTCACGCAACACACGGTCCTGGCTTTGACGTCGCTTCATAAATAATCGCCCGCCGCGTTCATCCACACAAAAAATCAAATGCATAACCCACACCTGCCATCGTATTTATAATGCACACAGTATAACACAGCCAAACGGGAAAGTAAAGTGTGCTGTTGACACAAAACGACGGTGATGTTACAATACGTTTGAGGAAAGGGGGAGAGGCCATGCGTATTACCGCGTTGGTTGAAAACACGGCGAAAAACGAAAGCGTCGGCTGTGAACACGGGTTGTCGCTGTATATTGAAACCGAACAGCACACCGTATTGTTTGATATGGGGCAGAGCGATCTGTTTTTGCAAAACGCCGAAGCGCTGGGATTGGATGTCGCGGCGGTGGATATTGCGGTGCTCTCCCACGGGCATTACGACCACGGCGGCGGGTTGGACACGTTCTTGAAGGTCAACACGCAAGCCCCCGTCTACGTAAGCCGTTATGCGTTTGAGCCGTACTATAACGGAACGGAAAAGTACATCGGTCTGGATGTCGCGTTGAAAGAGCATCCTCGTTTGATTTTTACCAACGGTGTGTATCCCCTCGGCGACGGACTCACCTTGTATCACACAAGCGATCGTCAAAAAGCGTTTGAACTCGGCAGTTTCGGGTTGAACACGGTGAAGGACGGCCGCTTTGTTCCCGATGCATTTTGTCACGAGCAGTATTTGCGGATTGAAGAAGCGGGGCATCGCGTGCTTATCAGCGGGTGTTCTCATCGCGGTATTCTGAACATTGCCACGTGGTTTGAGCCCGACGTGTTGGTTGGTGGGTTTCATTTTTCCAAACTTCCGCTTGATGAAACACTTGCCGCATACGCCGCGTATTTGAATCGGTTTGATACGGCGTATTACACAGGCCATTGTACGGGAGAAGAACAATATCGGTTTATGAAAGAACGGATGGAACGGTTAAACTATCTCGCGGCGGGCGAGAGTGTGACGATATAAGGAGGTATTCACATGAAAATTGCCGTAACGTATGAAAACGGAGAGGTGTTCCCGCATTTCGGGCACACCAAACAGTTCAAGGTGTACATTGTGGAAAACGGGAAAGTGGATTCAAGCGTTGTTATCGACACCGAGGGCAGCGGTCACGGCGCGTTGGCGGGGATCCTAAAGGCCATTCGTGCCGAGGTGCTTATCTGCGGTGGAATCGGCGGCGGAGCCAAAGCGGCACTTGCCGAGGCGGGTATTCGTTTGTTCGGCGGTGTGTCGGGGAATGCCGATCAAGCGGTGGAAAGTTATTTAAAAGGCGAACTTGCCTATGATCCCGAAGCCAAATGCGACCATCACGATCACCGTCACGGTGAAGAGCATACCTGTGGCGAGCATGGGTGTCATTGAGAACGAAGGCGCACTCACATCCGTGGGTGCGCTTTTTTGTTGGGATGCGAAGAAATACACCTGTCGCGTGATTACGTTCCGCTAACGCGAATTACAAACCAAGCCTTCGGCTTGGATAAAGATAAGACAGTCCGAAGACTGTCTTATCTTTTGGCGGAGAAGGGGAGACACATCGCGCAGGCTGTGCCTGCTTGCCCGGTTGCGGTGCCCGAAATCCGCTTTTCTCGCTATCGCTCGGCGAATTTCGACCGCTGCCCCCGCTTATCGCTCGCTGTATCCGCCGCAGGCGG
>JAZSHJ010000032.1:0-11924 GCA_045533175.1 Acutalibacteraceae bacterium | reverse complement strand
ACCTCTTCTTTCTGTAATCATTTCAAATTTGTAATGATTACAATATTAAGATATCACAATCTTTGCGGAATGTCAACAGGTTTTTGAAAAATTTTTTGAAAAATTTCGCATTAAAAATATGTGAAATTCACTTGACAAATGCGGGGAAATATGATAAAGTATAGACCGTCGCCGATATATGGGGGTATAGCTCAGCTGGGAGAGCGCTTGAATGGCATTCAAGAGGTAAGAGGATCGATCCCGCTTATCTCCACCAAAAAGAAAAGGGCATCCAAAAGGATGTCCTTTTCTTTTTGCTTTGGAGTGTGGGATCGACCCGCTGACAGGGGAAGAGGAAAGGGAAAAGCACCCACTTGCAACTTTTTCGGTTTTGCACATGCAAAATGCCGCCTGTTTAAGGCGGCAAGAAAAATGTTGCACGGATTTCGCCGCAGGCGAATATCCGCTTATCTCCACCAAAAGAAAAGGGCATCCAAAAGGATGTCCTTTTCTTTTTGCTTTGGAGTGTGGGATCGAACCGCTGACAAGGGAAGAGGAAAGGGAAAAGCACCCACTTGCAACTTTTTCGGTTTTGCACATGATAATAGGCATTGCAGGTCAACGAAGGTCTTCTTGTACGCTTTTTACGCGGATGGAGTGGATAAACGTGTTGTCGGTGGATCGGATTTCTGCGGTGTCTTTGTTCAGCGTGTAATCGGCGGTGCTTTTATAGGTATATACAACCTTGTAGTTACAGTACCACTCGTCGTCGCAGTACAGTTGGAATGAACCCACCATGGTACCGTCCTTGTTGTCGGTGAGCGAAACGAGTTTTGACCACGTGCCGAGGCCGCCCCAGCCGTCTACCTTTTCGTATACGAAGAACCCGTTTTCGTACGTGGCAGAACACGGACCGTTGAGCGAATAGGAGCCCTTGGATTTTATTTCGTCAAACAGCGCATCGCTCACGACGAACGCCTTGCGCATGGTTTCCAACACAACGGCCTCCGGAATGGTATAGTGAAAAATGTTGCCGAATTCATTCGCAGAAGTGAAGTACTCACTATAGCCGCATTTTTGGATGCCGTATACCACCGCAAGATCGAGAGGCAATGCGTCGTTGCCGGTAGAAAGGTAGTCTAACAGATCATAGGTTTCGTTAAATTGCTGAAGGGAAAAGGTGTACACAGGCGGTTTTGTGGTCGTCGTAGTTGTTGGTTTGGCCGTCGTGGTCGTGACTTCGGTCGTCGTGGCCGTGACTTCGGTCGTCGTGGCCGTAGGCTTCACCGTTGTCGGTTTGGACGCTGTGGTTGTTGTTTCGGCAGTTGTAGTTGCTTTCGTAGTTGTCGTGGTCGTAGTTTCGGTTGTCGTCGTTGTCGCCTCGGTTGTGATGACCTCTTCAGAAGAGGTAGTTGTCGGATCAACCACCGTTGTGGTTTCGTTTAGGGTGGTGGTCACAACAGACGTGACGGTCGTCTGCGTGGTGGAGGGAGCGTTGCTGTCCTCGCCGCAACCAACAAGTGAGAACAATAAAAGAAAGGTGGCCAACCAACAGATATATTTTTTCATAAGAACATCTCCTGTTAGATAGTGAAATTAAGTATAGCATAAAGATAAAAGGTTGTAAATAAATGTTTCTATTCTTTTTTTGCGTTGCTACTTGCAAACCTCCTTTCGCGGTGCTATACTGTATCAAAAGCAAACGGGAGGGAAAAAATGAGACGTTTGAATGTCGATCGATTGCGTGATAACGTAACCCGTCGAGCCGAAGGGGATATGGCGGCGTGCCATATTCCGGCGGCGGTGCTGTCGGTGTGGCAGGACGGGGAAGAGGTGCTCACAAAAGGCTTTGGCGGGGCAGACGAGCACACGGTGTTTCGCATGGCATCCATGACCAAACCCGTTACCGCGGTGGCGACGATGATCGCGGTGGAACGCGGACTTTTGTCGCTTGACGATTTGGTGGAGAAGTATCTGCCTGCGTTTGCCGATCGCCGCGTGGCGTTACGGGATGCATCCGGTGCGGTGACGGGGTATGAACCGGCACACCGAAAATTCACCATTCGCCATTTGTTGTGCCACTCGTCGGGACATGTGTATGAAGGTGCGTTGGCGGCGTGTGTGGCGGCCATGACCGAGGAAGATCGCCGCACGTTGGAAAATGCGGTGACGGTGTATGCCACGTTACCGTTGGCTTTTCACCCCGGTGAATCCCAGAAATACAGCGGTACGATCGCGTGGGATATTTTGGTGACCGTTTTGGAGCAGGTGACAGGGGAGGATTTCCTCGCCTTCATCACGCGGGAGATCTTGACTCCGTGCGAGATGGTGGATACCACATTCATTCCATCCGAAGAGCAATGGGCGCGGATGATTCCGATGCATCTCCGTGTGGATGGGAAAAACGCCGTGGATCCGATGTGGGAAGGCTGTGTGTTTGAAAACATTCCGTGCACCCATTATCTCGGTGGGGCGGGGCTTTGTTCCACGCTCTCCGATTACATGAAATTTGCCCTGATGTTGCAAAACGGCGGGGAATACAACGGGCGGCGTGTGATCGCGGCGGATTCGGTGCGACAGATGGCAACCCCGCAACTGCCCGTTACGGCGAACCCCGGTTCGCAACCGTGGGGACTTGGTGTGCGGGTTATCCGCGGGGCAGAATATGCCCGCCTGCCGGAAGGTGCATTCGGCTGGAGTGGTGCATACGGCACGCATTTTTGGATAGATCCCGTCAACCGCATCACGGCGGTGTATATGAAGAATTCCAAATACGACGGGGGTTCGGGCGCCATCACCTCTGCTCATTTTGAAGAGGATGTGGCTGCCGCGCTGATGTGAGGTGAGCGCTGTGTCTTATGAACAAATGAGAAAGAATACCGTGAAAGCTCATAACCAGTTGAACGATACCAAACT
This sequence comes from Acutalibacteraceae bacterium, assembly GCA_045533175.1. Classification (GTDB taxonomy): domain Bacteria; phylum Bacillota; class Clostridia; order Oscillospirales; family Acutalibacteraceae; genus SIG588. The sequence continues at coordinate 9,029 of JAZSHJ010000032.1, read as the reverse complement.
GGTACGCTTTTATAATCCCGCGGGCGGCGGGCACCGCGTGTTGGTGATCGGCAATTCCATTACCCTGCACGGTGTGAAACCCGATATCGGCTGGCACGGTGAATGGGGAATGGCGGCCTCCGCCCCCGAAAAGGATTATTTTCATCAATTGATGGAAAAGGTGCGGGCGGTGGATGCCGATGCCGCGTTTTGCCTTTGCCAAGTGGCGGAGTGGGAACTGAAATACAAAGACGGCGGCGAGGAACAAGAGATGTTTCGTGCGGCGCGCGAGTTTGATGCGGACATCATTGTGATGCGCTTTGTGGAAAACTGCCCGTGTGACGATCTGCAACCCGACGTGTTTTGCCGTGAACTTGGCCGTTTTCTTGATTTCGTGGACGGCACGGGCAAGGCGCACCGTTTGCTCACCACCGGGTTTTGGCGACATCCGCTGGACGATACGATCCGCCGTTATGCCGCCGAAAACGGATGCGCGTTGGCGGAACTGGGCGACTTGGGTGAGGAGGATCGCATGAAAGCGATCGGTTTGTTTGAACATGAGGGGGTGGCAAATCACCCCGGCGATCTTGGTATGGAACACATTGCAACACGTGTGTGGACGGTGTTGCGTGAGTGGTTGTGATAGAACAAAAAAGAAACCTTTCTCCGCAGAGAAAGGTTTCTTTTTTGTTTTGCTTATTTCAAGAGCGTGTATTTGCCGATGATGGGCAGTTCCTTTGCGCGGCCTTTCACCGCATTGAGAATGCCGATAACCGTCAGTGCCAGAACCGCCAGCCCCGCCAGATAGAAGGGGATGCCGATGATCCAACCCACAACCGGGATGGCCGACAGCAAGCCACCGATAAGATCAATGACGGTGCCCGCAATGGCGAGGGTGATACCTTGATTTGCGTGGTAACGCGCAAAGCGAGATTCCTTCGCCAAGAACAGCGGGACGAGGAACAGGATCCACAGATAGGACAGCAGAGCCATCACTTTGTTCTGTTCGATATCCGCTGCATCGTATTCCGCGGTGGTGTCGGGCGTGTTATTCAGCGCCACTACTTTGTCCAAAATTTCATTTGCCTTGTTTGCCATGATCGTGTATCTCCTTTTGTGATCTTTATCACATATTACTATACATATTTTATAGGAAAAAGTCAAGGAAAACCTTCCTTTAAGAGAAGGTTTTCCTTGTTTAACCTCATTATTTCGACGCAGAGAAAGTGTTAATCTTTCCGACCGCAAACTGCAAAATCAGTCGTGCATCGGTGGAATTCACTTTGCGGTTGCCGTCCACGTCGGCGGCCTTTGTGTTAAGTGCATTTTCGGCGATCTTGCCCACCGCATATTGCAACGTAAGGCGTGCATCGGTGGAATTGATCTTGCCGTTGCCGTCTACATCACCCGCGATAATGGCAGGCAATGCGGGGATGGGTTCGCCGCCCTCAACGTACCGTTCACACACGGTGCACCACACGCCAGCGGTGCGCCCGCGGATTCCCGGCTCGGCAGGGATGGCGGCGTGCGGTTTGGTAGGATGGGCGGGAATGATTTCGCCCCCCGTTACGTATTGGCGACAGGGGATGCACCACACGCCTGCGGTGATGCCCGCTTCGGTGCAGGTGGCATCCGTTTGCGGACGCACCTGGCTGTCGCTGTGATCGCAGGTGGTGGGATCGTGATCGCACCATTCATCCACCATGACGCGACACCCTTTGTTTTGGCAGGTATACGTAATCAGGCCGCGTTTGTCGGCGGTGGGAGTTTCGGTTACCACGCCGTCGTCCCACACATGGGAATCTGCGCTGTGTTCCAAAAGGAAATCGTCCAAATACGCTTCAAAATAGCCGTCAGGACCTTGGTAGCCCACAAGAATGCCCACCACGATTTTTCCCGCGGCCGACGGGCCGGGGGTGATAACAACGCGCTCCCACAGTTGTTCGCCTGTGTGCGGTTGTGTAACCGTGGCGTTGGTGTCGCTCAGGCGTGTGCCGTCCGAAAACAAAAGGTCGGCGTACACATACTTCCCGGTTTCATTGCCGGTGTGGATGTAATAGGAAAATTCAAGCGGTTGCGAGGCGGTGACGGCGGTATCCGCAATTTTATACACCGCTTCGCATCCTTGCAACGCCGTGCCCGAAAAACGGAAAGACGATTCCCCGCTTTTGGCAACGGTGGCGGAGATCTGCGTTACCGCACCGGTGACGTTTTCGCGTGTGAGCCATTCGGGATTGTTAAGGCACACATCCAACTTTTGTACGGTGGGGGTGACGGTTTCGCCGTTATCCAACGTGAAGGTGGTTTCGCGCGACTCAAAGCTGTTGCGCCAATAGATCGGGCCTTCGGAATGGGGGATATCGATGCTGTCGCGCAACGGTGCTTCGCCTTGCATCATATCGAGCGCCGCGTCGGCGGCACGCAAATAAAAATCGTTGGAAAGCCACCAACCGTCGGTCGCGTAAGTGAGGAAGTACTGATCGGTCGGGATCTCAAAATAGTCGGTGGCGGCCTTCATGATGGCCGTTCCCTCGTCGTATTCATCCCACATCGCAAAATATACCGTGTCGATATCGTACTCGTTCTTGAGAATATAAGCTTGATCCCACAAAAACTCGCCCGCATAGCGAGGATGTGAGTTGGGGCGCCCGTTGTTCCTCATGTTGGTCCAACCGAACCCCGACCAGATGACAGGCTGGTAGTCGATGCCGTATTTTTCGCAGAAGGCGAGATCGATCGGAATGTGCTTATCATACCACGCCTGCATGTTGTTCATGCTGTATCGTCCCACCGTCCACAGCGTGAGCATATCCAGTTTGGTGAACGGTTCAAGATATTCGGAAGCAGCTTTGTCGTAGTTGTTGTCGGGACATCCGCCGATAACATAATATCCGCGCGATTGAAACCATTCGATCAGCGCGGTAGCGGTTTCTCCATAGAAATATTCGGTGGCGGGATCACCTACCAACCCCCACAGGCACACCACGGGTTTTCCGTCGGCGTGGCCGTAATACGGTGAGGAAACCACACCCGTTTCTTCCGCGTTATACATGAAATCCAGTTTCACCGTGCGGATAAAGGTTTCGGGATCGTTACGTGCGGCATAGGAAAAATCGTACATTACATAGAAAATGCGTTTGGCCGCTTCCGCTTCCTCTTGAATGATCTGCAGGGTATTTTTGCGGGTGGCTCTCATCGGGCAGGTGGCGGAATAAAAGCGCTGCACCGCCGCGCCGTCGATATCGTATTTTTGCATCCACTCCATGTGGGTGCGGATGATCTCGCGGTCGGTGGAGTTGAACAGAAGCGAAGGGTTGCCGTTGCCCAGATCACCCAACCCGTTTTCATATAAGGTCGCTCCGTTTTCAAGATAGTCGTCGATATACGGGTAGATCTCGGGATGCACGTTGCCTGCTGCGGGGACATGGGCGTCTTGACTCCAATGGTGCCAAGATGCCTTCGCTTCGTCCGAAGCGCGGAACCACGCCTGATAACCCGCTATACCCTTGCCGATGATGTTGTTTCCCTCGGTTTGCGGGGCAAAGGCAGGTGGTACGGATTCACTTTCGGCTACATAAGGCGTGAGCGAAAGGGTGTGGATCGTCCCGTATTGCAGACGGAAGGAGGCGTTGTAATTCTGGCCGCCTTCTCCAAGCCGCGTGTCGAACAGAGGGATTTGTGCCGTGACGTATTCCCCCGTGTTGTAACGGTGGATGTGGATCATAACGTAGGCGCTGTTCACACCGCGATATTGCAAGTAAATTGGGGTACTGGCATCGTCCAAAAACGTGACAGTCAACAGCACGTTGTTTGCCGTTGTCAACTTCGGGTTGGTAACGTGAAAATAGGCATATTTGTCAATGACCATAACGTCTTTGCCCTGTGCGGTATCAAAGTGATGTTCCGAATCGCCTCGCTCGCTGTCGGAAGCAACAAGGCTGATACCACCCGATGAAGTGAGGGGATCGGTAAAGGTCATGGTTGCATCCGAGGGAACACCTACTTGAAGCGACACGGCATATACCGTTCCGCCTTCAAAACGGAAGGAGGCGTGGTGGTTTTGCGCGGCATCCGCGAAAGAAGCGTTGGTTAACGGCAGTTCCACCGTAATGAACTCGCCGGTATTGTTGCCTTGGATCCGAACGGTTTCGTAGGCGCTTTCGCTGCTGCAATACTGAAACCGCATGGGGAGCGAACCGTTATCCAACAGGGTAATCTTCACCGTGACTTCCTCGGCGTCGAGAAGGGCCTGGTTGGTGACGTGAAAATAGGCGTAACGGTTGACTTTCAAGGCGGGACGGTTGCTTACCACCGTGTATGTATAGTCGGAATCTCCAAGACCGTTCGTCAAAAGGTTCAAACCGCCCGCAGTAGATACAGGATCGGTGAACAGCATCCAGGCATCCGCCGTTTCCACCATAGAAGAAATGGCCGCGGCGGCATGCGGCAGACACAATGCAACGACGCAAAAAACGGTGAACAGTATACGAAACAAACGGGAATATACCGAACGCATGGGACGTCCTCCTGTGAACACTTTTTTTCACTATACCATATATGGAAGCGGACTGTCAACAAAAAAGCCGCGCGGCCGAAAGGCCACGCGGCAGAATATTACCGTTCTTCGCGGAAGTAGGGGAGCCCCAAGTGGGCGGGTGGCTGGTGTTCACGCTTTTTACGCATGCTGATGATGACCAATACCAAAATGGTGACCACATACGGAAGCATTTTAAACAACTCCTGTGTGGCGGTGCCGAGACCTTGGAGATAGTTGTTCACGTTGCACAGCATACCAAACAGGAACGAGCCGACGATCGCCATGGTGGGTTTCCACAAGGCGAAGATAACCAGCGCGATCGCCATCCATCCGCGATCGCCGAAGGCGTTGTTAGACCACACGCCGTTGGCAAACGCCATGACATATTGCAACCCGCCCAAACCGGCCACAGCGCTGCCGACGGCGGTGGCTACGTATTTGTATCGTGTGACGTTGATGCCCGCGGCATCGGCGGTGGCGGGATTTTCACCCACCGCACGCAGGTTGAGTCCCACACGGGTGCGGGTGAGCATGAAGGCGGTGATCAATGCAATGGCTACCGAGGAATAGGTGAGAAAATCGTGAGAAAGGAAGATCTTACCGAACCAACCCAAATCTGCCGCAAAGGGGAGAGAGGCGCGGAAGAAGGAACTGGTTTTGGTCAAGGTGATGGAGGGCATATCGCTGTCCACCAACTTGATGAGCGAGCCGCCGAGGAAGTTGCCAAGCCCCGTGCCCAGCGTGGTGAGCGCCAAGCCGGTCACGTTCTGGTTGGCGCGCAGGGTGACGGTGAGGAAACTGTAGATGAGTCCCATTAACACCGAACCCGCAATACAGCAAAGCAGCGGAATGAGGATGGACCACAGCGCACTCATGTTCGCGATATCGTTACCGCATGCGTTTTCATACAAAAACGAGCCGGTTACGCCGCTGATCGCGCCCACGTACATAATGCCGGGAATGCCAAGGTTCAAGTGGCCGGATTTTTCGGTGATGATCTCGCCCGTTGAACCGTACAACAGCGGAACACCAAGGAGAATTGAGGTGCTGATAAACGTAACAATCATGTTCATTGTTCAGCTCCCTCCTTCTTCGCTTTGGTGTGTCGGAATTTAACGGAATACCGAATAAAGAATTCGCAGCTGACCAACATCAAAATGACGATACCCGATGCCACGTCGGCAAAAGATTTGTCCAAGAAAGCATCTTCTGCTACCTTGCCGATACCCATTTTAAGGAAGGTCACCAATGCGGACATCAAGGCGATGATATAGGGGTTGAACTGGCCGAGCCAAGACACCATGATGGCGGTGAATCCTTGTCCGCCGATGGTGTTGGCGTTCACCGAATGGTCGATACCCGACACCAACAGCAAGCCGGCCAGACCGCACACCGCACCCGAAATGAGCATGGTACGCATAATCACCTTTTTCACGTTGATGCCGATGTAACGGGCGGTGTTTTGACTTTCGCCCACAACGGAGATCTCGTATCCTTGTTTGCTGTATTTCAAGTAGATGAACATCAAGATCATGGCCACGACCACGATGAGAATGTTCAAAAGGTATTCGTTTTCGCCGATAATGGGAAGTGCGCCCGTGCTGACGGGCTGAATAACGCCCGAGCCTTGGCCCACCAAATACACATAATACGAAACGATCTGGGTGGCCACATAGTTCATCATCAGGGTGAACAAGGTTTCGTTGGTGTTGTACTGTGCTTTGAATACGGCGGGAATGAAGCCCCAAAGAGCACCCACCGCAATGCTGGTGACGATCACGACGAACAGCAAAGCGGGTTCAGGAAGCTTGCCACCGAGATGGATCATACATACCATCGCGGCCAAACCGCCCATTAAGGCTTGTCCTTCCGCACCGCAGTTCCAAAACTTCATCTTAAATGCGGGTGTTACCGCAAGTGAAAGACAAAGCAACACAGCGGTGCGTTGCAAGTACATCCACAAAAGACTGGTCTTTCCTTCAAACAAACGGCCAAACACGCCGCGGTACATCGTTTCGTATACATACGACAGGGAGTTGCCTGTCAGCACGGTGGAGAAGAGTCCCACCACCAAAAAACCGAACAGAATGGTGGCAATGCGGATCAACCACATTTTCCACGGGGCCATGTCGTCCCGTTTGGCAAGGTGGATGAACGGCTCGCGGTGATGTACTTTTTTTGCCTTTTCAGCCATCTTGCTCACCTCCGTTCGTGTTTTCCACGGTTTTGGTCATCAACAGACCGATCTCTTCCTTGGTGGTGTGGCGCGCATCCACCGTGCCGGTAATATGTCCCGAACCGATGACCATAATGCGGTCGCACAGTTCGATCAGCACGTCCAGATCTTCGCCTACGAAGATGACCGCCACGCCTTTTTCTTTTTGCTCGTTCAAAAGACGATACACCGTGTGTGATGCGCCGATATCCAATCCGCGCACGGGATAGGCCGCCATCAACACGGTGGGGGCGGCGGCAATTTCACGGCCGAGCAATACCTTTTGCACGTTACCGCCCGACAGACGGCGCACGGGTGTGGACGGGCCGGGTGTGACCACTTGCAGTTCTTCAATAATGCGGTCGGCCAGTTCTTTCGGTTCTTTGCGCTCAAGGAACATCGAATGGCCGCGGCGATAACTGCGCAGCATCATGTTGTCCACAATATCCATGTTGCCCACAAGTCCCATGCCCAAACGGTCTTCGGGGACAAAGGAGAGGCGCACACCGAGTTCACGGATCTGCAACGGGGTTTTAGTGGTGAGGTTGTCCATTTTTCCCGTTTGAGGGTTGCTGTACAATACGGCACCGCTGTCCAGCCGTTGCAAGCCGGCAATGGCTTCCAACAGTTCACGCTGGCCGGAACCCGCAATGCCCGCAATACCCAAAATTTCGCCCGCGTTGGCAACGAAGGACACGTCGTCCAGCACTTTGGCACCTTCGCGGTTGGAACAGTTGATGTGATGCACTTCCAACCGCGGCGTGGGATCTTGCGGTTCGCTGCGGTGGATGTTGAGGTTCACCTTTTCGCCAACCATCATTTCGGTCAGTTCCGTTTCATTAGTGTCGCAGGTGTTCACCGTGCCGGCGTATTCTCCTTTGCGAAGCACCGTTACGCGGTCGGAAAGGGAGAGCACCTCGTGCAGTTTGTGGGTGATGATAATGATGGCTTTGCCCGCATCGCGCATGCGGCGAAGAACCGCAAACAGTTTTTGCGTTTCCTGCGGGGTGAGCACCGCGGTGGGTTCGTCGAGAATGAGGATATCGGCCCCACGATACAACACTTTGATGATCTCCACCGTCTGCTTTTCGGATACCGACATTTCGTAGATCTTTTTGGTGGGGTCCAATTCAAAGCCGTATTGTGCGGTGATTTCCCGCACACGTTCGGTGGCGGCTTTCAGATCAAAGGAACCTTTCCCTTCCAAGCCGAGCACCACGTTTTCCGCGGCGGTAAACACATCCACCAGTTTGAAGTGCTGGTGGATCATGCCGATCTTGTAATCAAACGCATCTTTCGGGGACGCAATGATCACTTCTTCACCGTCAATGAAGATCTGGCCTTCATCGGGGAAGTAAATGCCGGCAATCATATTCATCAAGGTGGTTTTGCCGCTGCCGTTTTCACCCAGAATGGAGAGGATCTCTCCGCGGTTGGCGGTCAGACAAACGTTGTGGTTTGCCAGCACCTTGGCGCCGAACCGTTTGGTGATGTTGCGCAGTTCGATAGCGGGTACACTCATCGTTTGGGCCTCCTTGTTATAATTCTCAACACATCGCTGTCGCCGACAGCGATGTGTTCAAAACTACAAAGTGTGAACAAGGGCAAGGCGGGGCAGCGTGTGCCCCGCCTTGCGTTCTTGTGTACTATACGCGATTAGTATTTTTCATCCAACAGCGTGATGCCGTCGATACGCACATCAAAGTACGGGCCGGAACGATGCTTCGACTCGTAGAAGATGCCGTCTTCGATGGCTTCGGTATCCGGAGTGAAGGCCGCGTCGGTATCCACGTCTGCCTTATAGGAGGTCAGCGCGTTGCCGCCCACGGTGAAGTTCTTGGTGTCGAACACCTGCAAGGAGCCGTCCAACAACTTCGCTTTCACTTCGTCCAGTTTCGCCTGCGTGCCGGCGGCCACGTTCTGGCCCATATCGGTCAACGCCACGGCACCGTTCTCCAGCGTACCGGTCCAGTCGACGGCGATGTCTTCACCCTTCTGCACCTGGCCGATCATGTACTCGAAGTACGGCACCCAGTTGATACGGGAGGAGATCAGGAAGGTGTTCGGGCAAGCGGTCGCGGTGGAACCGTTGTAGGACACGTTCGGCACGCCCGCGTTTTCGCAAGCGGTCGGCGAACCCATGGAGTCGGCGTGCTGGGAGATCAGTTTGCAACCGCCCGCGATCAACGCTTCGGCGGCGGCCTTTTCGGCGGTTTCATCGTACCAACTGCCGGTAAACTTAACGTCCATCGTCACGCTCGGGCAAACCGACTTCGCGCCGAGGTAGAAGGAGGTGTA
>JAZSHJ010000058.1:0-17275 GCA_045533175.1 Acutalibacteraceae bacterium | reverse complement strand
AAATGACAAAAGCGCTCGGAAACCGTTTGAGTTTCCGAGCGCTTTTTGTATCTCACCAAACAAAGGGGAGAAGGCGATATTTCACACGGGTTTTGTATTCCGTATACCCGCGAAGTCCCACTTCCAACACCTGCTCTTCGTTTGTGATGCGCCAAGCGATCACGGCGATGTACGGCACGAAGCACAAAAGTGCCCACCACGACCCAAGCACCACGGGAATTGCCAAAAACAACCACACCGTCACGGCGTACATCGGGTGGCGCACGATACCGTACAGCCCCGTGTCCACCACCGTTTGTCCTTCTTGCACCTCAACGGTGCGGGACAGATACGCGTTTTCTCGCATCACCTCGGCATAGAGGGCGTAGGAGATCAGCAACACCGCCGAAGCCGTTGCCACCACCCACGCAGGCATTTGCGACCAACCGAAGCGAAAATCCAATCCTGCCACCACAAATCCGGCCGCAAACAGGAGGGCGGATATCGCCACCACGCCTTTTTGCGCGGTTTCTTCCTCTTTGGCGTTCAGCCGTTTTCGGAGCAACGCAGGTGATTTTATCAAAAGCACAACACCGAGCAACAGCATTGGGCCGAATAACAAGCCGATGAACAGCCACGCGTTCACATAATCGAACCCGCCTGCGGGTAAAAACAACAGCACGCCCACGAACAAAAGCCCCATCAAAAATTTGGTGAGCGCGGAAATCAAAAGTTTCATAAAAAACCTCACTTAAAAAACGTCATCAGTAACGTGCCCGCCACCATCAACCCCAAGCCGAGCAAGGCTTTGGGTGAGAGTTTTTCTTTGAACACAACATACGAAAACGCCACCGTGACCAGAATGCTGAGTTTGTCGATGGGCACCACCACGCTGACGATCCCCGCTTGAATGGCGTAATAGTAGCAAAGCCACGACGCACCCGTTGCCAAACCCGACAGCGAAATGAACAGCAGTTCCTTTTTATCCAACGTCTTCAGTTGCACGTGTTTCTTGCGGACAAACACAATGCCCCACGACATCGCAAGCACCACCGCGGTGCGAATGGCTGTGCCCAGGTTGGATTCCACACCCGAAATGCCCACCTTTGCCAAAATGGAGGTGAGCGCGGCAAATACCGCCGAGGCAATGGCGTAGAGCGCCCAACCGCGCCGCCCCGCTTGCTTTGCCGCCGCCCGTTTTTCCACCATCAGCAGAATTCCCGCGGCGAGAACGGCGGTGGCGATCAACTTGACGATCAAATTGGATGTTTCACCAAAGCAGATGATCGCCAGCAGTACGGTCAACACCGTGCTGGATTTATCGATGGGCACCACCTTGTTGATATCGCCCATCGAAAGTGCCTTGAAATAGCATATCCACGACGCTCCCGTGGCAAGCCCCGAAAGCACAAGGAAGATAAGTGATGTCGGCTGAATTTGCATAAGGGTGGTTTGTGAACCCACCACGAATACCATCACCCACGAAAAAGCCAACACCACCACGGTGCGCAATGCGGTGGCCACATCGGAATCGGTCTTTTTTATCCCGCATTTCGCAAGAACGGAGGTGAGCCCCGCGAAAAAGGCAGACAGCACCGCGGCAAGAATCCAAAACATGATACCACGTCCCTTTACAGCTGTTGGAATTGTCATTATCATACAATATTTGACAAATCTTGTCAATCGCTCCCGCCCTGCGAAAAACCGCCGTTGTGCTCTTGACAAATGCCGCTGAATTGGCTATACTATATACTTGTATAATTTTGTAAACGAGGTGCACATCATGGCCAAAGAAAACAAGGAAATTCTTGTTACCGAAGAAGGTCTTGCGAACTTAGAGAAAGAACTGGAAATGCTCAAATCCGTCAAACGTGCGGAAATTGCCGACCGTTTGAAAGAAGCCCGTTCGTTTGGTGACTTGTCCGAAAACAGCGAGTACGACGAAGCGAAGAACGAACAGGCGATCAACGAAAGCCGCATTGCCGAACTGGAACAGCAGCTCAAAAACGTCCGAATTTTGGACGAAAGCCAGCTGTCGGGTGAACTCGTGCACGTCGGTCTGGAAGTAGAGATCGAAAACGTGGAAACCAAGGAGATCAAATCCTTCCGCATTGTCGGTGTGACCGAAGCCGATCCGCTGAACGGTAAGATCTCGGACGAATCCCCCATCGGCCGTGCATTGCTCGGTCATGCGGTGAACGAAGTGGTGGAAGTGATCCTTCCCACCGGCAAGATCGTGAACTACCGCTTGCTTGCCATTACGAAGTAATCCCCCTTTTGAAAGGAAGTTTATTATGAGTGATACTCCTCACACCCCCGAAACGGAGATGACCGAACAACAACTGTCCGAGCTGTTGCAGATCCGCCGCGATAAGTTGACGGCGTTGCAGGAAGCGGGACAGGATCCGTACACCATCACAAAATACGACGTCACCGCGCAGAGTGCCGATGTCCGTGCGAATTACGATGCGCTGGAAGGAACCACCGTGTCCATTGCCGGCCGTATGATGAGCCGCCGCATTATGGGCAAAGCCAGTTTCATGGATGTGCGCGACAGCAGCGATCACATCCAGGTGTACGTGCGCCGTGACGACGTGGGCGTGGATGAATACATGGCGTTCAAAAAGTGGGATATCGGGGATATCGTGGGCGTGGTCGGCACGGTGTTCAAAACGCAGACGGGGGAGATCTCGGTGCACGCCACCCAAATCACCCTGCTGTCCAAGTCGCTTTTGCCGTTGCCCGAAAAGTTCCACGGCCTGCGCGATACCGATACCCGTTATCGTCAGCGGTATCTCGACCTCATCGTGAACCCCGATGTGAAGTCCACCTTTGAAAAACGCAGTCTTATCTTAAAGTTGGTGCGCGAATATCTCGACAGCAAGGGCTTTTTGGAAGTGGATACCCCCATCTTGGTTCCGCTGGAGATCGGCGCCGCCGCGCGTCCGTTTGTCACTCACCACAACACGCTGGATATGGATATGTATCTGCGTATCGAAACCGAGCTTTACTTGAAGCGTTTGATCGTGGGTGGCATGCACCGTGTGTATGAAGTGGGCCGTATCTTCCGCAACGAAGGCATGGACACGAAGCACAACCCCGAATTTACGTCGGTGGAACTGTATCAAGCCTTCACCGATTATAAGGGTATGATGGACCTGGTGGAAGAACTGTACAAAATGCTGGCCGAGCGTGTGTGCGGCGGTATGGTGATTCCGTATCAGGGAAAAGAGATCGATATGGGGCATTGGGAACGCCTCACCATGATCGAAGCGGTGAAGAAATACGCCAACGTGGATTATCACGATTGGGCAGACGACGAAGCCGCCCGCGCCTGTGCAAAGGTGTTGCACGTGGAGGTGCCCGCCGATGCCACTCGCGGCACCGTGTTGGTGGAACTGTTTGATGCGTTTGTCGAAGAAAACCTCATTCAACCCACCTTCATCTACGACTATCCCGTGGAAAACAGCCCGCTTGCCAAGCGCAAACCGGACGATCCCCTGTTCACCGAGCGTTTTGAATATTTCATTAATGCCACCGAGTTCGGCAACGCCTTCTCGGAGTTGAACGATCCGATCGACCAAAAACAGCGTTTTGAAAAGCAGGTGGCGGCGAAGCTCGCGGCAGAGCCGAATTGCAATGCGGAAGTGGACTACGATTACGTCACCGCATTGGAATACGGTATGCCACCCACAGGCGGCCTCGGCTTCGGCATCGACCGTCTGGTGATGTTGCTCACCGATTCCGCCTCCATCCGCGACGTTCTGCTGTTTCCAACAATGAAACCTTTGGATTAACAAAACTCAGTAATTTTGCGGGTTTGTGGGGTGTCGAACGAGTGAAAATATCGTGTTTACCCCGGTTTTACCCCAGTTGAAATGATTTTACAGACAAGGCATCACAGCAATGTGGTGCCTTTTTGTGTTCAAATTCAATTGATTTGAGACATACTTATATCAGAAATATACGCCGGACTTAAAGCTAATGTATGAAATGATATACAAATTTATGGTTTTAAGAGGACGAGGCAAGAGTAAAAGTTCAAAAAAATTAAGCCATTTACACTTGAAACTGAGTGCAAATGGCTTAATTTTTTACAAATGCAAGGCTCTCCACCGTGTAGCAGAGAGCCTTGCATTTATAAATATTATTTGATTTCTTGCTCGATATCATCAAAAATTTCGGCACTAAAGAACTCACGGAGCGAAATTTCTAACCCGTCACATAACTTTTTAATGGTAACAATACCGGGGTTCTGACTCTTTTCGTTCAAAACACTATAAAGAGTTGATGGAGAAATGCCCGATATATTTGCTAATGCATTTATGGCCATATTTTTCTGATTACACAATTCAATAATGCGGTTCGCGACAGCGTTTTTAGTGTTCACAATTTCACCTCTGCGATATATCGTTGTTATAATTTTATAAAAATATTCGATATATCGTGTGGGACATATCGCAAAATTGAAGCTTTTGTGTTATAATTACGATATATCGCATATTGGAGACGAATTTATGCAAGAAAATACCTGTTGTTTTTTCGGCCATAGAACGATAAACGAAACCGAAGAATTAAAATCTAAACTTTATGAGATTATCGAGAAGTTGATTGTGGAGGAACGTGTGGATACGTTCCTTTTCGGGAGCAAGAGCCGCTTTAATAGCCTGTGCCTTGAACTCGTAACCGAAATAAAAGAAAAATACCCGCACATAAAACGAGTTTATGTACGGGCGGAATTTCCGGTTATCCGTGACGATTATAAAGAGTATCTGTTAAAGTTCTATGAGGACACCTATTATCCCGAAAGAATCATCGGCGCCGGTAGAACCGTGTATATCGAGCGAAATTACGAAATGATACATAACAGCCGTTTTTGCATTGTTTATTACGACGAAGCCAACATCCCCGTCACTCGTAAAAGCGGCACGAAGATCGCAATGGATTATGCCGTAAAGAAGGGGAAAGAAATTATAACCTTTTCCGCATAAGATCCAACCTGCGCTTTTCGGTGAGAGGTTCTTGTCTTTTGGTTCGTGGTGTGTTATACTGTATACATATAACATTGCGGTTTTTGTCGGGAGGTTTGCATATGATACTGGAACTGAAAAACATAGAGAAATCCTTTGGTGAGAAAAAGGTTCTCACCGGGGTTTCGTTCAAAGCAGAAGGCGGTAAAGCGTTTGGCCTGCTCGGCAGAAACGGTGCGGGCAAAACCACCTCCATCCGCATTTTGATGGATGTGTTTCCCGCAAACAGCGGTGAGGTGCTGATCGACGGGCGTCCTATCGACTACGGCAAAATCGGTATCGGCTATCTTCCCGAGGAAAGAGGGTTGTACCCAAAAAAGGTCATCCTCGACCAACTTACCTATTTTGCCGAGTTGAAAGGTATGAGCAGCAAAGAAGCCGTAAAGTCGATCGACTACTGGCTTCGGCGGCTCGGCATGACCGAATACCGTAACAAACGGCTGGATACACTTTCCAAGGGCAATCAGCAAAAGATTCAGCTCATAACCGCCCTTGCTCACGATCCCGACATTGTTATTCTGGATGAGCCTTTTTCCGGCCTTGATCCCGTGAATGCAATGCTCTTAAAGGATGTCGTGAAAGAGCAGATCGCTAAAGGGAAAATTGTACTTTTTTCCAGCCATCAGATGAGCTATATTGAAGAGTTTTGCGACAGCATTGCCATCCTCAACAACGGCGTGGTTGCTCTGCATGGCGATCTGCATGATATCAAGCGGGAGTATCCCCGTGACCGTTTGGTTGTCCGCACCGAAAAACCGCAGGCGATCACAACGGATTTCGGCGCCTCGTGCACGGTGATGGAAAACGGCAATATAATGATTCATCTTACCGATCCCGACGAAAAGAAGGTCGTTATGACTCGTCTTGTCGAAAACTACGATATCGACGAAGTGAAGGTGTTTGAACCTTCCCTCAACGACATTTTCGTTGAGTATGCAGGTGACGCGGTAAAGGAGGGGTGAGAAGTGAAACAATTTGGGAAAATACTGAAATTTGAATTCAAATCCTATTTGAAAAACAAAGCTTTTGTGGGTGTTACGATTTTTCTCGTTTTGCTGATTGCCGTGGTCATGTTTTTTCCTCGCATATCGGCATTGTTCAAATCCGATACGGCAACGGATAAAAGCGAGGACCTCTCCGTAATGCTTATTAAGTCGGAGGATCCTGCACAAAAGGAGATGCTGAAAGCCACCTTTGCCAACGCGTTTGTCGATTACGATGTACAGATCACCGATGACGACGTAGATGTGATCAAGAATAAGATTACATCGGGTGAAGCGGAATGTGCGTTTGTTATGACAGGCGCCACCGAATACACCTATTATGTAGAGAATCTTACGATGTATGATGTCAACTCGGATATCGCAAATGAGGTTTTACAACAGGTGTATCAAATGAACGCCATGATAAACGGCGGTATGACGGCTGACCAAGTTGGGGAAGTAATGAACACATCGATCCACGGCACCGTAGAGAGTTTGGGAAAAGACCAAATGCAAAACTTCTTCTATACGTATATCATGATTTTTGCCTTGTATATGGTGATTCTGCTGTACGGCCAGATGGTTGCCATGAACGTGGCAACCGAAAAGAGTTCCCGTGCCATGGAAGTACTCATTACAAGCGCCAAGCCGATCAGTATGATGTTCGGCAAGGTGATTGCTTCGTGTGTGGCGGGACTCGTGCAGCTTAGTGCAATTTTCGGATCGGCGCTCCTGTTTTACAACCTGAACAAATCCCATTGGGGCGATAATATGATTATAGATTCCATATTCAACATCCCGCCCGAACTTCTTGCGTTCATGTTGGCGTTTTTCTTGCTTGGATTTTTGATCTTTGCCTTCCTGTACGGCGCCATTGCGTCGACTGTTTCCAAACTCGAGGATATCACCACAGCTGTTCAGCCCATAACGTATCTGTTCTTGTTTGGTTTTATGGTGGTCATCTTCTCTATGACAAGCGGGAGTGTGGATAACCTGTTGATGAAAGTTTGCTCCTACATTCCGTTTACTTCGCCCATGGCTATGTTTACCCGAATTGCCATGAGTACGGTGCCTTGGTATGAGATTGCCGCGTCCATAGCCGTTTTGATCGGCTCCACTATAGGAATCGGAATTCTGTCTGCCAAGATCTACCGCGTGGGCGTGCTGATGTACGGCACACCGCCCAAGCTCGGCAACATCATAAAAGCAGTTTGGAAGGCGTGAGCCGGAAACGCATCCGAATCGCGAACATCGCGGCAGCGGGACTCCTGCCGTACAAAACCCATCATTAAACAAGGAGAGAAGAACCGTGGAGAAAAAACTGTATAAATCGAGTAGAAACAAGATGATCGACGGCGTTTGTGCCGGCATTGCGGAGTATTTTAACGTGGACCCCACGTTGATACGCATTGCGCTTGTATTGTTCGGCGCGACGGGCGGCGGCATTCTGGCCTATATCATCATGGCCATCATCATGCCGCGCAACCCCGAGGTGTGATATAAAAAGCAAACAGCAGTTAAACAAAAAAACAAAGCACCCGCAGGGTGCTTTGTTTTTTTACTGCAATGTGTAGCCGAAACTGCCGAGCAAGCCTTGGCGGTTGCGCCAATCTTCTTTCACCTTCACCCAACATTGCAGGTTCACGTGAATACCGAACAGGTCTTCCATTTCCTTGCGGGCGCGGGAGGCAATTTCTTTGAGCATTGCTCCGCGCTTGCCGATAACGATGCCTTTGTGACTTTCCTTTTCGCAGTAGATGGTGGCTTCCACATCCAAAATGTCTTGCCCTTTTTCGGTGACGTCTTCGGTGATCTTTTCCACCACCACCGCAATGCCGTGAGGAATCTCTTTTTGCAACAGATGCAACATCTGTTCACGCACCAATTCCGAAGCAAGCACCCGTTCGGGTTGATCGCTCACGGTATCGGCGGGGAAGAAGTGGGGGCTTTCAAACGCGAATTTCGCCAGTTCTTCCACCAGCGTGTCCACCGATTCCCCCGTTAAGGCCGAAGCGGGGATGATCGCTTCAAAATCGTATTCGCTCTGCCACATATCCATGCAGGTGAGCAGAGAAGATTTGTCCTCCAACAGATCGATCTTATTGATGACCAGGATCACCGGCAACTGTTGGCGACGGAATTGCGCCAGCAGGTCGCGGTCGGTGTCCGAAACCTTGGCATCCGCCGTGACCACCAACACACCGACATCCACACCGCTGACCGCTTCGCCGATGGATTTTACCATGAAATCCCCCAAACGGGTGCGGGGGCGATGCGCACCGGGCGTGTCCAAAAACACAAGTTGCAGATCGTCGCGGGTAAGTACCCCCATAATGCGGTTACGGGTGGTCTGCGGCTTGTCCGAAACGATGGCTACCTTCTGCCCGACCAGTTGATTGAGCAGCGAGGATTTGCCCACGTTGGGGCGGCCGACTAACGCCACGAAGGCGGAACGGGTAGTTAAATTCATCCGCGCACTCCTTATTCCATCACGTAACTGGCATCGCGCGGCAGGCCGATGGACACCATCACGGCTTCCTCTTTTTCGCGCATCTTCACCGCTTCCAAACCACCCTGCACGTGATCGTATCCCAGCAGATGAAGCATGGAATGTACTGTGAGATAGCCGATCTCGCGTTGCAACGAATGGCCGAAATCCTGCGCCTGCTTTTCGGCGTGTTCAATGGAAATGACGATGTCCCCCAGCAGTTTGGCACCGGTTGCGGGATCTATGTCGTATTCTCCGTTTTCGCCCAGAGGGAAGGAGAGAACGTCGGTTGCCATGTCCAGCTTGCGGTGTTCCGCATTGATGGCGCGGATCTGCTCATCGCTCACAATGGAAACATCCACTTCGGCGTTGCCTTCAAACCCTTCCAACACCAACACAGCGTTACAGCAACGGCGGATAAGCATACGGATACCGGTGGGGATCTTCACCACTTTTTGCTTGTTTTCAATTACGACTCTGATTTTTTCCATACGTCTTTTCCTTCCTTTTCTGTTCGTCCCGTTCGTATTTTTCATACGCCTTCACGATGGCTTGTACCAACTGATGACGCACAACGTCCTTTTCGCTGAATTGGCAAATGCCGATATCGTCCACGTTTTTCAGCACCCGCAGCACTTCCCGCAACCCGCTTTTTTTGCCGTCCGGCAGGTCGATCTGGGTGACGTCGCCTGTGATGACCATTTTGGAATTGAATCCCAAACGTGTTAAGAACATCTTCATTTGTTCGGGTGTGGTGTTTTGTGCTTCGTCCAGAATCACAAAGCAGTCGTCCAGCGTGCGTCCGCGCATATACGCCAGCGGCGCGATCTCGATGTTGCCGCGTTCCAGATATTTCTGATAGGTTTCGGTGCCCAGCATATCAAACAGGGCATCATACAGCGGACGCAGATACGGATCCACCTTGGATTGCAGATCGCCCGGCAAAAAGCCCAGCTTTTCGCCCGCTTCCACCGCGGGACGGGTTAGGATGATGCGGTTGATCTCCTTCGCACGGAACGCGTTGACCGCCATGGCCACCGCGAGATAGGTTTTGCCCGTGCCGGCGGGGCCGACACCCAAGGTGACGGTGTTTTGGCGAATTGCTTCCACATACTGCTTTTGCCCCAGCGTTTTGGCTTTGATGGGACGTCCTTTCGCGGTGATGCAGATACTGTCGCTCAACTGCGGGAGCGATTCTTCGTGTCCCTCATCCACCAGCATTAACACGTAGCGAACGTTTTGTTCCCCCAACTGTTCCCCGCGGTTGACGAGTTGCAACAACCCTTGCATCGCTTTAACCGCTTTGGATACGTTTTCAGGTTCGCCCGTCACCTTCAGATCGGTGCCGCGACTTAACACATCCACCTGATAATGATCTTCGATCAAGCGGACGTTTTCATCAAAACTGCCGAACAGCGAAACGATCTGTTCCATGCGATCGACATTTAATATCTGTTCAAACATAGATACTCCTAAAACCTTTAGTTTCTATTATTATATCACATAATTTTACACTTGTCATTGTAACAATTTAACAAAAATCTTTACGAAAAATCTGCATATCGTTCAATCAAACGGCAGCGGAACTTCCAGCGCAATGTTCTCAAGACAGGTGTATTGTGCGGTGATGCACACAACCCCGTTTACGGTTTCGGACGATACGGTGCGGGTGAGGATAGTGGCATCGGCCAGCAAGGAATCCTCCTGTTCTTGCAGTTTGGCTTCGCCCAGCATCGCCGCTTCGGATGCGGTGCGGGTGAGCGTTTGCACCGAAAGCGGGGTATAGCGTTCAATGCGTATGCCAAGCGGCAACGTGATGCCGCCGATCGTCGGGGCGTGATCCAAAATTTCGATGCGACACCCTTCGGCCGAAACGGTGTTATCATACAGCGGCCATTCCCATCCAAAAAAGCGCAGAGTGAGAGTCTCGGTGGGCGGGGCACAGGGGAGAGGCTGCGACTGTGAAAGGGGAATTTCCACCGCGATGGTGCGTTCTGTTTTGGCAATGACGCGTCCCGAAGAACGGTGCAAAGTGATGCCCGTGTCGTTGCTCGTCACCCCATTGGCAAGCAAACCGCCCGCCGCCACGGCATCGCCCACACGCACCATCGAAGCGCCGCCCGTGATCTCCACCGCCACCACCACGCCGTCCCGTGCGGCCACCAAGTTGGAAGGGGCGGTGGGCTCGTCGGGGGTTTCATAGGGGTTCATTTCCCGCAACTCCACTTCGGCCACGCATCCGTCCAAATTCACCGCCAGCCACGATACGTCGGTGAGCCGTGTGATCGCGTCCAGTCGTATAGCTTCGGAATCTACCCCGCGTTTTAGCGCTCCCACCGTGACGCCGTGCTCGGCAAGAAGGGAACGCAACTGCGCTTCATCGGCATATTGCAGTCCGCGAATATCGATGGCCCAAATGCGGGTGGAAAGGAGCAGCAACACGGTCAAAAAAACGGCCGCGCCCAGCGGCAGTCCGATGCGGGCGCGGTAGCGGCGAAACAGGAAGGCCGCACCGTGGCGTTCGGTGATGTGTAATCGCCGTCCTACCCGACGGGCCACGGGACGCAGGCGGGGATAATCCGCCGCGCGACAACAGGCCGAAAACGCATTCTCCTCACGGCAGGTGTTCCACAGCGCAACCCCTTCTCGCGCCGCCAAGGCAAGCAGACGTCCCGCCGCATCGCCATCGGTTTCAAAGCGCACCCATCCGCACAGCCAGCGCCACCACGCGTATTCGTTCATGCCGTCACCTCATTCCGTAAATTCCACCGATTGCAAGTGTCCGGTTAACAAAAGGGTATCTGCAGTCAGACAATGCAGTTGCAACCCCTGTCCCCAAAACCGCACCTGTCCGCCCGCCACCGCCACCACCACGGTGTTTTCTTCGTATTCCATGATCTCGCAACAGCCGTCCATTCGCACCTCGCGGTTATCCACCCATTCCATACGGGTACAATGCCCCAAAAGACCGCTTGGCCATTCCAGCAACGATTCCACGCGTCGTGACAGCGGCGAAGCGGGAGTGCCCCGTTTGCGTTTCATGCGATCCCTCCTTGTCGGTTTATCCTATGCGCAAAAAAATGGAATAATGCGACAGGACAAACCGTATGTTGTGATGGAGGGATGCGGTGTGATGATACGTGTTTTTGAAGGTCGACGGATAAAGCAGGCGGGAGTGCTGTTGCTGTTTGCGGCGGCAACGGTATTGTTGTTGCGCTTTCCGGCAGCGGCCGCCACGGGGGTGAGTCGCGGACTTTCGGTGTGCGGCGAGGTGATTATTCCATCGCTGTTTCCGTTTTTGGTGTTGACCGGTCTGTTCATTCGCACCGGAACCGCCTCACGCGTGGGGCGCCGAATGGGAAGGGTGACACAGCGCCTGTTCGGCGTTTCAGAGGACGGCGGCGTGGCGTTGTTGATCGGTATGATCGGTGGATATCCCGCAGGGGCGGCGGCGGTGCGGGAATTGCTGGACAGAGGGGAGATCGATCGCCGTGAAGCCGCACGGTTGCTCACGTTTTGCGTGAACGGCGGGCCGGCCTTCATCATCGGTACGGTGGGGGCGCGGCTTTTGGGGAGCGCATATAAAGGGGTACTCCTTTACGCGGCGCATCTGTTAGCGTCACTTTTGCTGGTATTCCTTTCGCCGGAAAACAATGGGGAAAATAACGAAAAAGTGTCCCCCGTTCCAAAAACACCGTTTTCGGCCGTGTTTCCCGCCGCCATCGAACGGGCTCTGACGTCCGCACTCACCATGAGTGGGTTTGTGTTGCTGTTTTCCGCACTTCTCTCTCTCACGGAAGTATCGGGGATCAAAAGTGTGTTGTTGTTTCCCTTTACAGGCTCTAAAGTGGCGGATGCGGTGTACACCGCTGTGTGGGAAGTGAGTTGCGGATCCATGGCGTTGGTTTCGTGTCGTATCGGCGGTCCGCTGATGGCATTTTTGCTTGGTGCGGCACTCGGTTTCGGCGGCGTTTCGGTATCTGCACAAATCGGGGGTATGTTGTCGGAACACTTGTCACTCGGTCGATCGTACTGGTTTGGTCGGTTGAAACACGCGTTGTTCGGCGGTGCGTTTTCGGCGTTGCTGTTTGCGTGTATGCCCATGCCGCCGCATGCGGTTTCGGCGGCGGTTTCTCTCGGTACGGTCACGACGGTGCATCCGTTTGCGGTTTCGGCGGCAGCTTCGGCGGCGCTGTTGTTGCTGTGTGGCGGCGTGATGCTCTGCACCGCGAAAGAATAGCGAATAAAGTCTTGCAATTTTTCAGAAGGAGGGATATAATAGAGGAGTACAAACAAACGGAAGGAACAGACGGTATGGGCATTATTCGCGGCAAGATGGAAACGACCATCTCTTTGAGCAAATCCACGTGTTATTTTATGAAGAGTGGCAAGTGTTCCCTCACGGTGATCGGCGATCATTTCGTTTCTCCCGGCGGCAAATTGGCGGCCAACGATCTGCTCTATTGTCCCCGTCTTTACAAGACCATGCAGGCCAAAACGCAAGAAAAACCGGTGGTGATTTTGCCGTGCGGTTGCGGTCATGCAGAGGTGGTATCGGGGCATCAGCGTGCGTGCATTGCCGCACGGACGGGATTGCCCGTTCCTGCGCAGATCCCCGCCGAATGGGAGGAGCGCACCGCATGTTCCTTGTGTGACGGGCAGATCACCTTTGAATCGCAAAACACGGGCGGTATTCGTATTGTCACCATCAAAGCGGTGGTGGATACGGGTGAGGATGAACCCGCCGCAAACGAAAGCGCAACCGACGAAAAATGAAAATTAAGTGCCTTTTGCTGTGCAAAGGGCACTTTTTTTTATTTTCCTATTGCATTTTAAAAGCAGAATATTGTATAATGCATTCGTATATTTATATTTTTAAGGGAGTCGAAGAGTATGTACGAAAATTTGATGGATACCATCGGTTTTGTGAAAAACGTGGATCCCGCTGTCGGTGACGCGATGGAGCAAGAATTGTTCCGTCAGCGCCGTAATCTGGAATTGATCGCTTCGGAGAACATCGTGTCTCCTGCCGTGATGGCGGCGATGGGCAGCGTGCTCACCAACAAATACGCGGAAGGTTATCCGGGCAAGCGCTATTACGGCGGCTGTCAGGCGGTGGACGTGGTGGAGGATATCGCCCGTGATCGCGCCTGTAAGCTGTTTGGTGCCGAACACGCAAACGTGCAGCCCCACTCGGGCGCTCAGGCGAACCAGGCGGCGTATTTTGCGTTGGTACAGCCGGGGGATACCATTCTGGGTATGAACTTGGCGCACGGCGGTCACCTCACCCATGGTTCGCCCGTGAACTTCTCGGGTAAACTCTATAATTTTGTGCCCTACGGCGTGGACGACGAAACCGGTTGCATCGATTACGACAAGGTGCGTGCGCTGGCGATGGAGCATCGTCCGAAGTTGATCGTGGCGGGTGCGAGTGCATATTGCCGTGAGATTCGTTTTGACATTTTCCGCGAGATCGCGGATGCCTGCGGTGCGCTTTTGATGGTGGATATGGCGCATATTGCGGGTTTGGTTGCGGCGGGTAAACACATGAACCCCGTGCCGTACTGCGATGTGGTCACCACCACCACCCACAAGACGCTGCGCGGCCCGCGCGGCGGTTTGATCCTTTGCCGTGAAGAGCATGCAAAGGCGATCGACAAAGCGGTGTTTCCCGGCTCGCAAGGCGGCCCGTTGATGCACATCATCGCGGCGAAGGCTGTGTGCTTCGGTGAAGCGATGACGGATGAATTTAAAGAGTATCAGTCCCGCATTTGCGACAACGCGAAGGCGCTGGCGCAGGGCCTTATCAACCGTGATCTGAAATTGGTGTCGGGCGGCACGGACAACCACCTGATGCTGATGGATCTGCGGGATACCGGCGTTACCGGCAAGGAACTGGAGCACCGTTTGGATGAGGTGTTTATCACCGCGAACAAGAACTCCATTCCGAACGAGCCGCTGTCGCCGTTTGTTACCAGCGGTCTGCGTTTGGGCACTCCCGCGGTGACCACCCGCGGCTTGAACACCGCCGATATGGATGCTGTTGCCGGCTTTATCAAGGCGGTTATCGCAGACTTTGAAGGCAACGCCGATGCGGTGCGCGAAGGCGTGACTGCGCTGTGTGCCAAGTATCCGCTGTACTGAGCATAACACGAAATCCAACGCAGAGGAGGCGGGCGTATGAATGCACCGTTGGCGGACCGTATGCGTCCGCAGAAACTTTCGGATATGGTCGGCCAGCACCACCTGTTGGATGAAGGACGTGCCTTGCGCCGTATTGTGGACGGCGGGCGCATTCCGAACCTTATTTTCTACGGTCCTTCAGGTGTGGGGAAAACCACTCTCGCACGGATGATCGCGGAACGGGCGGATATGCGGTTGCACAAACTCAACGGCACGACCGCCTCCACCGCGGATATCAAAGCGGTGGTGAGTGAAGTGGACACCATCGCGGGGATGAACGGCATTTTGCTGTATCTCGACGAGATCCAGTATTTCAACAAGCGTCAACAGCAGACGTTGCTCGAATACATTGAAAACGGGCAGATCACCTTGATCGCATCCACCACCGAAAATCCGTATTTTTATGTTTACAACGCTATTTTGAGCCGTTCCAGCGTGTTTGAGTTTAAATCCGTGGACGTGGAGGACATGAAGGTGGCGGTGCGCCGCGGCTTCGCCTTCATGGCGGAAGAACAAGGTGTGGCGATCGAAGCGGAAGAGGCGGCGGTCACCCACATTGCGCGGCAATGCGGCGGGGACGTGCGCAAAGCGCTTAATGCGGTGGAACTGTGTGTGCTTTCCACACCGCCGGCCGAGGACGGTTCCCGTGCGGTCACGGTGGACACGGCGGAACAACTTGCCCAACGCAGCGCCATGCGGTACGACCGCGAAGGGGACGAGCATTACGACATCATTTCTGCCTATCAAAAGTCGATGCGCGGTTCGGACGAAAACGCGGCGCTTCACTATTTGGCACGTTTGTTGGTGGCGGGAGATATGCCTTCTGCTTGCCGCCGTTTGTTGGTTTGCGCGGCAGAGGATGTGGGGCTGGCGAACCCGCAAATTCTTCCCATTGTGAAAGCGGCGGTGGATACCGCCTTGCAGGTGGGGCTTCCCGAAGCGCGCTTGCCGCTGGCGGATGCGGTGATCATGGTGTGCCGCAGTCCCAAATCCAATTCCGCCCACGATGCGATCAACGCGGCGATGGCGGATGTAGAGGCGGGGCGCAGCGGCCCGATTCCGCGTGGCTTGCAGAACAAGCATTACGATGGGGAAGATGCGGCGGTGAAGGGACAGCACTATCTCTATCCGCACAGTTATCCGTATCATTGGGTGAAGCAACAGTATCTGCCGGATGCGCTGGCGGGTACGGTGTATTATCATCCCGGCGATAACAAAAACGAGCAAGCCTATGAAGCCTATTGGAAAGGCATCAAAGGAGAATAAAAAAAGGTTCTGTGCGGTGCACAGAACCTTTTTTGTTGCGTCTTATTCGTTCAGCAGTTTGGTGATCTCCTCACGGAAACTCTGAATATCTTTGAACTGGCGATAGACCGAAGCAAAGCGCACATACGCCACTTCGTCGATCTCTTTCAGCGCTCTCATGGCGTATTCGCCGATGGCGATGGAGTCGATCTCGCGGTCGAGCGAGTTTTGCAGTTGGATTTCAATATCGTCCACCGCTTTTTCCAACGTTTGGATGGAAACGGGGCGCTTTTCGCAGGCGCGCATCATGCCGCCGAGCAGTTTTTCACGGTCGAACGACTCACGGGACTTATCCTTCTTCACCACGATAATGGGCAAACTTTCCACCACTTCGTAGGTCGTAAACCGTTTGGCACACCCCAAACATTCGCGACGACGGCGAATACGTGCAAACTCGTCGGTGGGGCGGGAATCGATCACTTTGCTTTCGGTATAGCCGCAAAAAGGACATTTCATACGGGAAACCCTCCTACATTTTGTCCGTCTATCCTTATTAGCATACCACATCTATTCAAAAAGTGCAAGTGTTTCTTTAAAATTCGCTGTTTGACAAGGGCGGGCGGCTGTGTTATGCTATACTTACCTTGCAGAAGGAGTAATTGTATGACAAAAAAACAGATTGCCGCCGAAGCGGTGCGGCGATTAAAGGAGAAATATCCCGAAAGCATTTGTTCGTTGACGGCGGACGATCCGTTTCGTCTGCTTGTGGCGGTGCGGCTGTCGGCGCAATGCACCGATGCACGGGTGAATACGGTAACGCCCGCGTTGTTTGCGCGGTTCCCCGATATGGCGGCGTTTGCCGCCGCCACCCCCGAAGAAGTGGAACCTTATATCCGTTCGTGCGGGTTTTACAAAATGAAAGCACAGGACATTGTGATGACTGCACGCATGCTGTTGGAGAAATACAACGGTATTATCCCCGACACGGTGGAAGAAATGACGCGCTTGCCCGGTGTGGGGCGCAAGACAGCGAACCTGATTTGCGGGGATGTGTACGGCACGCCCGGTGTGGTGGTGGCGGATACCCATTGCATACGTATTGCTAACCGTTTGGGGCTGTGCGACACCAAAGATCCCTACAAAGTGGAAATGGCTTTGCGCGGGTTACTGCCGCCCGAAGAAAGCAACGATTTTTGTCATCGTTTGGTGCTGTTCGGGCGGGAAGTTTGCTCTGCCCGTTCGCCGCAATGCGGGGAATGCCCGCTTCACGACGTCTGCCGCCGCCGTTTGTAACGGGCGGCACACACGCGATACAGCGGTATCACCGCCAAACTCAGCAACCCCCACAAACAGGAATAGAGCAAGCA
>JAZSHJ010000076.1:0-7332 GCA_045533175.1 Acutalibacteraceae bacterium | reverse complement strand
TTTCGTATATTTATTTTTGCTTTGCCATATACTGCCATTGAGGTGATGTGTATGAGCAATCGGTTGCGTGATACCTTGTTGCAACCGCGTGTGAAAGAGGATGCGATCACGCGTGCCATGCGGGAGATCTGCGGACAGTTGAACGCGGTGGATACCCGCTTTTCCGAGGAAACGGACAGCGACCTGTTGGATGCGTGTTTGTATGAACGTTTGGCGCTTCAGGCGCGGTATCGGTATCTATCCCGTTTGCGGCGGCAGGTGAAACGCGCATGAGTATGAGTGTTGTTCTGTGGTGGGGCGTGGCGGCGGCGGTGACGCTGGCGGTGCCCACAGCCCTCTTCAAAAGCGGAAAACCGTTGCGCGGGGCGCTCTCTTCCGCCGCGGGCGGGTGGCTGTGCATATTGGCGGTGGATGCGGTCGGAATGTATACGGGAGTGACGCTGGCGCTGAATCCCCTCACGCTCGGCACAGGGGCGGTGCTCGGTGCTCCCGGTATTATCACATTGCTCACGCTCAAAGCATTGCTCGGTTGACAAAACGGACGGCTTTCGGTACAATAGAGGATAAAGTGAGCCAAAGGAGCGTTAAACATGAAGGTTTTGATGATCCCTTCGTGGTATCCCACACTCGAGATGCCGATGCTGGGTACATTTTATAAAGAACAGGCGCGCGCCATGGCCGCCGCCGGTGCCGAAGTGGCGGTGATCTACGTGGATGTCAACGGTCGTCTGCGCGGTAACGGCACCCGTGCTTTTTGGGAGGACGGGGTATACACCATCCTTTCGCAAAAATTGAACATTACCCCTCGCTGTGAACGCGGACGGGTGTGGCAACGCACCGCCATGCTTCGCCGTGCGTATGCGCGTCTTGTGAAGGAGTGGGGACGTCCCGACGTGGTGAATTTGCGTTCTTCGTTGCAGGGGTATGAGGCGTTGGCGCTATGTCGCCGTGAAAAGTTACCGCTTTTCTTTATGGAACATTCCTCCTTCGTGCTCACCGAAGGAGCAGACAGCGAAGCGTTGCGCCGTTTGCGTGCGGTGATGGAAAAAGCGGCGGTGAACGCGTGCGTTAGTTCCACGTTGCGAGACGTGATGCAACCCATTGCCGACACGTGCGTTATCCCCGATCTGGTGGATGACGATCGCTTTGGGCCGCAACCCACCGAAACGGGGGAATGTTTCCGTTTTCGCGCAATGGGACAGTTGCGCCCCATCAAAGGGTACGACGTGCTGATCGAAGCGTTTGCCGCGTTGTGCGCCCGCACCGACCGTGCGGTGAGTTTGGAGATCGCGGGCGCGGGTGTGTTGCGCGAGGCGTTGCAAACAAAAATCCATGAGCTGGGCATTGCAGACAAGTGTCGCTTGATCGGTATCGTCCCGCGGGAGGATACGCCGCAGTTTATGAACGGGGCGGACTGTTTCATCTGTTCTTCCCGCCACGAAACCTTATCCTGTGTGTTGAACGAAGCGGCCGCTTGCGGCAAACCCGTTATCAGTACCCGTTGCGGTGGCCCTGCCGATATCGTGACAGAGGAAACGGGCCTGCTGGTTCCCGTGGAGGACAGCGCGGCGCTGTGCGACGCGATGGAACGGATGCTTCACACAGCCGCGGGGTACGATCCCGCCCGCATTCGAGCCTTAACGGTGGAACGTTTCGGCAAAGCGGCGGTCAGCCGTCGTTTGCTTGCGGCGTGTGAAGACGCCGTGAAAGGAGGGGCGGTATGTTGAACTTGCCGACCACGAAGAACTTGACACCGCACAGGGAAGGCGACCTGCTTTATTACACCTTTCCCGTGTTGGACGCCGTGCCGTTTGTGCGCCATGCCGTATCCACCCGCCTTGGCGGGGTGAGCAAGGGGATTTACGAAAGCATGAACCTCAGTTTCGGACGGGGGGACGATCCCGTCCGAGTGCGGGAGAATTTTGACCGTTTGTGCGGGGCGATCGGGGTGCAGACCGAGCGTATCGTGCTTTCCCGTCAAGAACACCACACCTTCATTCGCAACGTAACCTCGGCAGATTGCGGCAAAGGAATCACCCGCGAGAGGGATTACGACGATTTTGACGGTCTGCTCACCGACGAGCCGGGTGTGGTGTTGTGCACCCAGTATGCCGATTGCGTGCCACTTGTGTTTGCCGATCCGAAAAAGCGGGTGGTGGGAACCTCCCATTCGGGGTGGAAAGGCACGGTGGCCGAAATGGGGCGTGTCACGGTGGAGCGCATGGTGTCGGATTACGGTTGCCGTCCCGAAGATATCGTGGCGGGTATCGGCCCTTCCATCGGCCCTTGCTGTTTCGAGGTGGATGAGCCGGTGTACGATCGTTTTGCCGCCATGGCCGTGTTCGATGAAGCGTGTGTTCGCCGCATGCCGCAAGGCAAGTTCTTGATCGATATGTGGCAGGTGAATCGCCGCATTTTGCTGGCGGCGGGGTTACGGGACGAGCACATCAGCGTGACCGATCTGTGTACTCGTTGCCGCCCCGATGTGTTCTGGTCGCACCGCGCCACGGCAGGGGTGCGAGGCAGTCTGGCGGCACTCATTGCGATAGCGGAATAATATAGGTTTCCCAAGCACAAAACAGGATGTCCCTTCATAGGATGGGGTGAGTAATCAAACCCGTTCCTATGGAGGGATTTTTTATGCAGACGATCGAAACTTTTGCGGTTATCGGCGGCGACTTGCGCGCCGCTTATTTGGCCGGACTGTTGGCACAGGACGGCTATAAAGTGATCACGGCGGGGTTGGACGGCACCGACTTGCCGCCGTGCGTTACAGGATGCACCAACATCACACAAGCGGTATCGCTGGCGGATTGTGTGATCTTGCCGCTGCCGTTCACCACCGACGGCAACACCTTAAACGCCCCGTTTTCCCGCGTGCGCATTCAACCCGAACAGGTGCTGGGCGGCCTTGTACCAACGCAATTTGTGGCGGCGGGCGGGTTACCCCAGGCATGGCAAGCACAACTGGCGGTGGGTGGTGTTACGGTACACGACTACTTAGCGCGGGAAGAACTGGCACTTCTCAACAGCGTTCCCACCGCCGAAGGGGCGGTGCAACTGGCCATGGAAGAGTTGCCCATCACTCTGCACGGTGCGCGGGCGTTGGTGACGGGATACGGCCGTGTGGCACGGGCGCTGGCCGGGTTGCTGAAAGCCATGGGCGTGTCGGTCACGGTGGCGGCGCGTCGGTGCGAAGATCGTGCAGCGGCCGCGGTAGCGGGGTGTCAAAGCATTGCTGTGGCGGAATTGGCACAGGCGGGGGATTTTGACGTGATCTTCAACACCGTTCCCGCCATGTTGTTTGGTGCCGATCTTCTGAAAAAACTCGATCCGTCCACCTTGTTGATTGATCTGGCCTCCCGCCCGGGCGGGGTGGATTTTGATGCCGCGGCGGCATTGCGGCTGAAAACGGTGTGGGCGCTCTCACTTCCCGGGCGCGTCGCTCCCAAAACGGCGGCGGACATTTTAAAATGCACCATACTCAATATGTTGGCCGAGGAGGGACGGTTATGAGTTTACGTATCGGTTGGGCGCTGTGCGGTTCGTTTTGCACGCTGGAGCAGGTGACGGCGCAAATGGCGGCGTTTGCGGCGGCAGGTTATGCGCTGACACCTGTGTTTTCGCCCCCCATGTGCACGGTGGACACCCGTTTCGGAAAAGCGGAGGATTGGCGCACGCGGGTGTCGGCCATCTGCGGAAGAAACGTGCTCACCACACTTACAGACGTGGAGCCACTCGGCCCGCGGGATATGCTGGACGTGATGGTGGTGGCCCCTTGCACCGGCAGTACGCTTTCAAAACTCGCGGCGGGGGATAGCAGTACCGCCGTGACGCTGGCGGTGAAATCTCATTTGCGCCGCGAACGTCCCGTGGTGCTCGCGGTTTCCACCAACGATGCGCTGGCGAGTTCATTCCCCGCCATTGCTGCGTTAAAAAACCGCCGTCATTATTATTTTGTTCCCATGCGGCAGGACGATCCCGCGGTGAAACCCAATTCGTTGGTGGCGGATTTTACCCGCATCGAGGAAACGGTGCTTCAAGCGGTGGCGGGGCGGCAGATTCAACCGTTGTTTTTAGGATAATATCATTGGAAAAAAGGCTGTCTGAACAGCCTTTTTTCTTGCCTTTTTTTAAATAGTGTGGTATAATGAAAAAAATAAGATGCAAGGACGTGTTTCAATGATCGCATTGGCGTGTGACCATGCCGCACTCGGTATGAAAAAAGAAATAATGAAACTGCTCGACGAGATGGGGCTTTCGTATAAAGATTTCGGTACCTACACCGAGGAAAGTTGTGCCTATCCCGTGTTCGGTGCGCGTGCGGCGCGCGCGGTGGCGGCGGGCGAATGTGACCGCGGCATCGTCATTTGCGGCACGGGTATCGGCATTTCCATGGCGGCCAACAAGGTGAAGGGGATCCGTTGCGGGTTGTGCAGCGATCCGTTGTCGGCGGAACTCACTCGCCGTCACAACAATGCCAACATGTTGGCATTCGGTGCTCGCATCGTGGGGCCGGAACTGGCAAAAAGCATCGTGCGCGCGTTCCTTACCACGCCGTACGAAGGCGGCCGTCATCAAGCGCGGTTGGACATGCTCGCAGCGATCGAAAACGGCGAAGAGATCGAATAATCAGTATTTGTTGAGGAGGGTATAATCATGACGTACGAACAGGCAAAACAGGTGACCGCACAATACGGTCAGGAGCATTTGTTGCGCTTTTGGGATGAGTTGAACGAAACCGATCGCGCATCCCTTTTGGCACAGATCGCGGCGGTGGATTGGAGTTTGCTTTCGTTGGTGGAGGATCAATCGGCCGTCACGGCGGAACGCGGATTTCTGGAACCGCTTGGCGCGTTGGAAATCCCCGAGATCCACGCGCGCCGTGAAGAGTTTGAGGCTTGCGGCATCGAAGCGCTGAAGGCGGAGAAAGTCGGCGCGGTGCTGTTGGCGGGCGGCCAAGGCACGCGTTTGGGATTGGATAAGCCGAAGGGTATGTTGAACGTCGGTGTCACCCGCACGCTGTATCTGTTTGAGCGCCTCATCAACAACATTATGGACGTGGTGAATTGCACGGGCGCATGGATCCCGCTGTATGTGATGACCAGCCAAAAGAACCACGACGATACGGTGAATTTCTTCACCGAACACAACTTCTTCGGGTATCACCCCGATTACATCCGCTTCTTTATTCAGGAGATGGTGCCCTCGGTGGATTACAACGGCAAGATCCTGATGGAAGGCAAAGCGCAACTGTCCATGTCCCCGAACGGCAACGGCGGCTGGTTCCTTTCGCTTGCGAAGGCGGGGTATCTGGACGAATTGAAATCCCGCGGCGTGGAATGGCTCACGGTGTTTTCGGTGGATAACGTGTTGCAACGCATCAATGATCCGTGCTACGTGGGTGCCACCATTCTGTCGGGTTGCGATTGCGGCGCCAAGGTGGTGCGCAAAGCCGCCCCGGACGAACGTGTGGGTGTGCTGTGCTTGGAGGATGGTCGACCTTCCATCGTGGAATATTATGAAATGACGGACGAAATGCTCACCTCGCGCGAGGCGAACGGCGATCTCAGTTACAACTTCGGTGTGATCTTGAACTATATGTTCCGTCTGACCACGCTGGAAGACAACATGAACAAGAATATGCAGGTGCATATTGTGGAAAAGAAGATCCCCTACATCGACGACGCAGGCGAACTGCAAAAGCCCGCATCCCCCAACGGCTACAAGTTTGAAACGTTGGTGCTGGATATGGTGCACATGATGAAGGATTGCTTGTCATACGAGATCGATCGCAACAAAGAGTTTGCGCCCATCAAGAATCTGGAAGGTGTTGACTCGCTGGTTTCCGCCAGAGAATTGTTGCGTGAAAACGGGGTAGAACTCTAACAAAAGGGGCGAGAGTATGCAAAAGCAAAGCGGCCTGCCGTACGGGCAGGACAACTTGACGTTGCTCACGGATTTTTATGAGATCACGATGGCCAACGGCTTCTTTGAAGAAGGTAAGCGGGATACCATCGTCTATTTCGATATGTTCTTCCGTCGTGTACCCGACGGCGGCGGTTTCGCTATCATGGCGGGTGTGGAACAGTTGGTGGATTATCTCAAGAACCTCACCTTCACCGCCGAGGACATTGCGTTTTTGCGCAGTAAAAAACTGTTCAGCGAAGCGTTCCTTTCGTATCTTGCGGAGTTTCGCTTCACCTGCGATGTGTGGGCGGTGCCGGAAGGCACGCCCATCTTCCCGTACGAACCCATCATAACGGTTCGCGGGCCCGCGGTGCAGGCGCAGTTCATCGAAACGATGGTATTGCTCACCGTCAATCACCAGTCGCTTATCGCCACCAAAGCCAACCGCATTGTGCGTGCGGCGGAAGGACGCACCGTAATGGAATTCGGTTCCCGCCGCGCACAGGGTGTGGACGGTGCGGTGATCGGTTCACGTGCGGCATACATCGGCGGCTGTCACGGCACGGCGTGTGCGCTGTCCGAACGGGACATGGGCATTCCCGCCCTCGGCACGATGGCACACAGCTGGATTCAGTTGTTCGGTGATGAGTTGGAAGCGTTCAAAGCCTATGCACGTCAGTATCCCAACTCTTGCGTGTTGCTCGTGGATACCTATAACGTGTTGAAATCGGGTATTCCCAACGCCATTCGCGCATTCAACGAAGTGTTGGTGCCGATGGGTTGCCGCCCGAAAGGCATTCGCATCGATTCGGGCGATATCACCTACTTGAGCCAAAAGGCGCGTAAGATGTTGGATGAAGCGGGTTTCCCCGATTGCGCCATCACCGCATCCAACGCGCTGGATGAATATCTCATCCGTGATATGATCCGTCAAAATGCCTGTGTGGACAGTTTCGGTGTGGGCGAACGCCTCATCACAGCGGCCAGCGATCCCGTGTTCGGCGGGGTGTATAAACTTGCGGCGGTGGAAGAAAACGGCGAAATCGTGTCCCGTATCAAGGTGAGTGAAAACGTGGCGAAGATCACCAACCCCGGTTTCAAAAAACTGTGGCGTTTGTTTGATCGTACCACCGGTAAGGCGATCGCGGATGTGATTACTATGCACGATGAAGTGATCGACGATACGAAACCGTACGAGATCTTTGATCCCGAACATACGTGGAAACGCAAGACGGTAGAGAATTTCATCGCGTCTTGTTTGCAGCGTGAAGTGTTCCGCGGCGGCGAATGCGTGCATCAGCCGCGTTCGTTGCAGGAGATCCGCAACTACTGCCTCGCCAGCGTGGGGGATATGTGGGAAGAAGTCAAGCGCTTTGAAAACCCACATAAATATTACGTGGATCTTTCGCAGAAACTGTGGGA
>JAZSHJ010000054.1:0-7070 GCA_045533175.1 Acutalibacteraceae bacterium | reverse complement strand
GGCATAATATGCCTGTGCAATGGCGGAATTGAGTTTGTGACTGCCGCTTGTGTTGCCGCCCTCAAACTTATAAGTCGGAGGCCAAGCGGTCTTAGGAAGACAAATTATTGTGCCAACTCCTTGGCTCACAGAACGACATGGCTACGATCCGACTTGGCATAATATGCCTGTGCAATGGCGGAATTGAGTTTGTGACTGCCGCTTGTGTTGCCGCCCTCAAACTTATAATAGATCTTTGCGGGCGTACCCAGTGCCTTTTCAAGATAATACGCCCGTGTGAGCGGAGAGGGACGGTACATCTTATAAAAATCACGGATTTCGGCGGGGATGTCAAAATACGGCGTTGTATCGTCCAACTCCTGCTGTACCAACTCTTCACAAAACACCGTGCGCAGTTTGTCGGCGCTCATCGGTTGCATGGTCTCGGGATCCAACAGCGGTGCGGGTTTGTTTTTCATGTCCGCCCTGAGGTTATACCACTGCTTCGGGATCTCCTCTTCGTCCAAATAGATCTTGTAGGGAATCGTCTGTTCGTTCATCTTGTTCTCTCCTTTTCTCGGGAAAGGGTATAAAAAAAGCCCCGTCCCCTGCATATTTCTGCCGGGACAAGAGCCGTTACTCCTGCGGTGCCACCCTGCTTGGCGCTGTGCGCCCACTCAACACGTACCATCATACACGGGACATTGTTAACGAAGTGTCTTCTCCGTCTTCCCTACCGACGCACGTTGCGCGTTCGGGTCGCCCTCGGAAACCCATTCGGCTTTGCCGTGTGTCCTGCGCTTACACCACCCGCAGGTCGCTGTACCACCGTGTCAAAGCGTACTCACTTTTCCTCTTCGGTTTGCCACCGATTATATCACGCTCCCACCTGTTTGTCAACACCGTTTTTGCAACCTTTCGGCATCGGTTTTTGCGTAAAAGTTGCCGCAATAAAGTTTTTACCATTAAAAACCCGTGGTTTACAGACGGTTTCTGTAGTGTACCGAAGATAATTTGCTTTTTTCCGTTGACAAATACCCCTGTGGGGTATATAATAAACATACCCCACAGGGGTATAACGTCAAGTGAGGTGTCACACATGTCTGATTGTTGTGAAAAAACGACCGTTCGTGCAGCGGCGGAAAAAACCAAATTGATCCACCGTTTAAACCGCATCGAAGGGCAAATTCGCGGATTGCGCGGTATGGTGGAAAACGATGCGTATTGCACCGATATTTTAACCCAATCGGAGGCGGTGAACGCCGCCGTAAACGCCTTTAACCGCGAATTGATCGCCCGCCATATTGAAACCTGCGTCACGCGGGAAGTGGCAGCAGGCAACACACTTGTGTTGGAAGAGTTGGTCACGACCTTGCAAAAGTTGATGAAATAAGGAGTTATTATGAAGCAATTTACCGTAACGGGTATGAGTTGTGCCGCTTGCGTTGCCCGTGTGGAAAAAGCGGTGCGCGGGGTGGACGGTGTCACAGAGTGTACTGTCAACCTGCTCACACAGTCGATGGCGGTGGAAGGCCATGCCGAAACCGACAATATTCTCCACGCCGTCACCGCAGCAGGATACGGCGCTTTTGAGCAAGCGAACGATACCGAAACCACCGCACAAGACCCGCTTTCCAATGTACAAGAACGTCGCACGCTTCGGCAACGGCTGATCGTTTCTTCCCTGTTCTTAGTCGCGCTGATGTATCTTACCATGGGACGTATGGTAGGATTACCGTTGCCCGCTTTTTTTGAAAACCACGCCATTGTCAACGGATGCACGCAACTGTTGCTCACCGCCGCGGTGATGGGGGTGAACGCCCGCATTTTCGTGCGCGGTGTACAAGGGGTGATACACCGTGCACCGAATATGGACACCCTCGTGTCGCTCGGCAGTACAGCGGCGTTCGGATACAGCGTGTATACCCTGTTTCGCATGGCAACGGCGAATACACCCGCACACTTGTTGCACGATCTGTACTTTGAATCGGCGGCGATGATACTCTCCCTTATCACGTTAGGTAAACTGTTAGAAGCACGCGCCAAAGGACGCACCACCGATGCGCTGAAAAGTTTGATGAAACTGGCTCCCCAAACCGCAACGGTGCGGCGTGACGGAATCGATGTGACCGTGCCGATCGCGACGGTGCAAACGGGCGATGTGTTTGTGGTGCGTCCGGGGGAAAGTATCCCCGTAGACGGCATTTTGCTGGAAGGCGGCGGGGCGGTGGACGAATCTGCCCTCACGGGGGAAAGTATCCCTGTGGATAAAACGGTGGGCGACGCCGTTTCGGCCGCCACTGTGAACCGTTCGGGCTTTTTGGTGTGCCGTGCCACTCGCGTGGGCGAGGACACCACCCTTTCGCAGATTATAAAAACTGTAAGCGACGCGGCCGCCACCAAGGCCCCCATTGCCAAAGCCGCCGATAAAGTGGCGGGAATCTTCGTGCCGACGGTGCTTAGCATCGCCGTTCTGACTTGTGTTATCTGGTTGTTGTGCAATGCCACCGTGGGGTTTGCCATCACACGCGGTGTGGCGGTGTTGGTTATCAGTTGTCCGTGCGCCTTGGGGCTTGCCACTCCCGTGGCTATTATGGTTGGAAGCGGCGTGGGAGCGAAACACGGTATCCTATTTAAAACCGCCGCCGCATTGGAAATGACGGGGCGTGTGCGCACGGTGGTGTTGGATAAGACCGGCACGATCACCGAAGGAGCACCTGCATTAACCGATCGTCTTCCTGCCGAAGACGTAAGCGAGCATGAACTGCTTGCCGCAGCGTTTGCATTGGAACAGCACAGCGAACATCCCTTGGCGCGTGCCATCGCGGCCGCCGCCGAAGCTGAATCGCTGACGGCCGCGGCGGTGACCGATTTTGAAGCGGTGACGGGACTGGGACTCACGGCCAAACAAAACGGTTGTGTTCTTCGCGGCGGCAACGCGGCGTTCATTGAAACCTACATTCCCCTCGCCCCCGTGTGGCAGGAAACCGCCGCCGCGTTGGCCGAAGAAGGCAAGACACCGCTGTTTTTTGCAAAGGACGATCGCTTGCTGGGCATTTTGGCGGTGGCCGATACCTTGCGGGCGGACAGCGCGTGGGCGATACGTGACCTGCACAAGA
This sequence comes from Acutalibacteraceae bacterium, assembly GCA_045533175.1. GTDB lineage: Bacteria > Bacillota > Clostridia > Oscillospirales > Acutalibacteraceae > SIG588. The sequence goes on along the minus strand of JAZSHJ010000054.1, from coordinate 3,972 downwards.
TGGGGTTGCGGGTGGTGATGCTCACGGGAGATAATGCCCGCACCGCCCGCGCCATCGGGCAAGCGGCGGGCGTGGATGACGTGATCGCCGATGTTCTGCCAAGTGAAAAGGAAGACGCCGTGCGTCGTTTGCAAGCGACGGGGCGCGTGGCCATGGTCGGCGACGGTATCAACGACGCCCCCGCACTCACCCGTGCGGACGTCGGCATTGCCATTGGGGCAGGGACCGACGTGGCTATTGATGCCGCGGACGTGGTATTGGTGAACAGTCGTCTTTCGGACGTTTCGACCGCCGTGCGGTTGGGGCGCGCCGCATTGCGCATCATTCGCCAAAATCTATTTTGGGCGTTTTTGTACAACACGATGGGTATTCCGTTGGCGGCGGGCGTGTTTATCCCGCTGTTCGGGTGGGAGATGAACCCGATGTTCGGTGCGGCGGCCATGAGCATATCCAGCTTTTGCGTGATCTCCAACGCCTTGCGTTTGCACCGTTTTCGTGCGCCGCAAATGCGTATCGAGAACGAGATCACGCTGCACATCCGCGGGATGATGTGCGGACATTGCGAAGCCCACGTGCGACAGGCATTGGAAGCGTTGCCACAGGTAACGGTGCTGTCGGTATCCCACGAAAGCGGCACGGCGATCCTCACAGGGCACGCCGACGAAACCACCTTGCGTGAAGTTGTGAAAGCGGCGGGATACAAAGTGAGAAAGATACGATTTTAGAGGTGATGGGAGTCTGAACCGGCATTCCTTCGGAATGCGGGGTTCTGACTCTTCAAATTAGCTGCTGTAACAACAAAAGCACCCCTTTCAGGAGTGCTTTTGTTGTTGGAGCGGCTGATGGGAGTCGAACCCACCTCCGAAGCTTGGGAAGCTTCTATTCTACCGATGAACTACAGCCGCATATTCATTTGTGCGAGAATTAGTCTAACACAAACGAACGCAAAAATCAAGAGGAAATTTGCCGATATGCAAAAAAACATAGTGTGCTTTTACCCTATACCAAACAGCGTAAACACAAGCGGAATGCTCGCGCAGGAAAGCACACCCGAAAGCAACGCCAACTCTGCCCCGTAGGTGCAGTTCTCCCCCACCGATTTTGGAAACACCACGCTGTTCAGTCCGCACGGCATGGCATAAATCAACACCGCCGTTTGTGCCAACTCAGGCGAAACTACGTGCCACAACACACCGCCCACCAAAAGCGGCAACACAAACAGACGCACCGCGGTGACAACGTATGCCCGCGAATTTTTAAGCAAAGAGAGGAACTTGTAATCTGCAATCACCATGCCCGTGAGCAACATCGCCGACGGTGCCATACACCCCGCTGCGCTGTCGAGTGCTCCCGTCAACACGCGCGGCAACGGCAACACAAGTAAACCCGCGATTGCCCCCAACACCATCGAAAGGATCACGGGATTGCACAACTTTTTCAGCGTGATCTTACGCTTGGTGAGCATACAATACCCCACCGTATAGGTATACACCGACACGGGCAGATTGAACATCATCATATCGAGCAGAGCCGCCGCACCAAGCAGATTTTCCGCCAAAGCATACCCCATATACCCCGCATTCGGCACCACCATGGAATATTCGTATACGCGCCCTTCATAACACTCACGTGAAAGCAGACGTCCCGCAAAATGTGCCGCTACCGCCACTACGATCAATACGGCACACGAGATAAGCATGGACACACCGTGTTCGCGCAGATAGGACACCGTGAAGCGGGAGGCGAACGTTTTGAACACGTTACAGGGCAAAAACACAAACACCAACAACTTGGAAAGCAGGCTTCCGTGTTCACTCTTTATCGCGCCGCACCGCGTGAGCACACACCCCACGGCGGCAAACAAGAACAGCACAAACACCTGCTCAAACACCAATCCCATAAAAAACACCTCACAACAATGGGTACTATACCATATCGCGCTGAAAAAGTAAACTATGAATTGACAAAGCAGGGTATACTAATGTATAGTTTATGTATTACAATAAAAGGAGGCACCCGCCGTGCAACTCTCGCATCACATCGTATCTGCAAACATCGCGGCACCCATGACCATCGCACACGTGTCCGACTTGCACGAGAAACCGTTTAAGCGGGTGCTGGCCGCGCTGCAAAAAGCCACTCCCGAACTCATTGCCATTACGGGCGATCTGTTTGATTATTTGGATGAAGCGCCGCAGGCACTTCCCTTTTTGCTTGCGTGTGCCTCGCTGGCTCCCACCGTGTATGTCTACGGTAACCATGAACGTACTACCGTACAAGAGGATGACGCGGTACGTGCCACGGGTGTTACCTTGTTGCAGGATGAAGCCGCCCGTATCGGCGAGTTAACGGTGGGAGGGCTGTGTTCGGGATTTCGCGGACACAAACGGCAAGGCAATCTCACCGCCACCCCTACACCCGACACGACCTTTCTCACGCGGTTTGCGGCGATGGAGGGGTTTAAACTGTTGCTTTGCCACCATCCCGAATACTATCCGTTGTATATCCGCGACTTGCCCATTGACCTCACGCTTGCGGGGCATGCACACGGCGGCCAATGGCGCATCGGCAAACGGGGCATCTTTGCACCGGGGCAAGGTTTCTTCCCGACATACACAAGCGGGATGTACGAAGGACGGCTGATCGTATCACGCGGGCTGTCCAACACCGCCCCCATCCCCCGCCTTGCCAACCCCACCGAACTGGTTTTTGTGCACCTGCAACCCACTTGACAACAAAACGCAAAATCCGTATACTGAAAAAAAGGAGTGAGGCTGTATGGCGTTGACACCGTGTGAAAAATGCGGATTTCCCTATGATCCTTCGGCAGGAAAGTGTCCCGCTTGCACGTATGAGCAGGCCACCGCGCTGAAAGCACGTGCCAAGGCATTCGGCGATTACGAAACTGCCGCCAAACTGTTTTTGAGTGCGGGCGACTATAAAGATGCGGCCGCACAAGCGGCGGAGTGCCAAACCGCCGCCGAAGATTGCAACCGCGAGGCTACCTACCACCAAGCGGTAAAGCGACAAGGCGTAGATCAGGCCTCTTGGCAAGGTAAAGCCGATTTGATGCGCAGCATTGCGGGATATCGCGATGCAGATGTGTTGGCCGAGGAATATCAGCAAAAGGCCAATGCCCTTGCCACCGAAGCGGAAGCGGCGTTGCGCGAAAAGGAAGAAGAACGGCAAAAAACGGCCGCCCGCGCCCACACCGATCATAAACGGCGGCGAACATTCTTGATAATCGGCCTTGCGGCGGCGGCATTCGTGCTGGTGTCCGTGTTGGTTATCAGCATCGTGGTTATGCCTTCTATCCAGTATAAGAAAGCACTCGCGCTGTACGAAAAAGCAGATTACACCGCGGCGGCCAAGGCGTTTGCCGCCGTTGCACCGTATGAAGACAGCGAACAGTACCTTGCACGGTCCTATTATCATTTGGGTGTGCAGGCGGCAACCGCAGGGGACGATCTGACGGCGTTGGAACATTTCCTTAAGGCAGGTACGGCGGAAGATGCTCCCACACAACTGTTAGCGGTCAAAGAACGGGTATATGACACCGCCCTTAACGCGTTGAAAGCAGAGAACCTTGCCAAAGCGGAAGAGTTGTTCAACGCAGCAGACGATTACGAGGATGCCAAAGCGTATCGGCATTTCTGCCGTGCATTGCGGGTATGGAACGGCGATCCCGCTGCCGACAGCGAAAAACTAAATCTTGAAAAGGCAAAGGACGTCTTGCTTTCCAAGATCGGTGACCAATGCTGGTACTGTGAAAGCAATAACGAAGAGATCCTACCCGATGCCGCCCACCGTTTCACGGTGGAAAAGGATCGTCTGCTGTGGGAGTTGAACGGTGTGTCCTACACGGTGGAGATGTACTCATTGAAGAGTTTGCGTTTGATCGGCAACGGACCTCTTGCCGGATTATACGAACTGCAATAACAAAACAACAAAAAATCGCTTGTGCTTTCGCAC
>JAZSHJ010000022.1:0-2297 GCA_045533175.1 Acutalibacteraceae bacterium | reverse complement strand
GGCGTCTTGAACAGACGCGGTTTTGCTTCGCAAAACCGAAAAAGTTACGAAACGCTGCTCGGTCGCGGACAGCACCGCTGTTTCGCGGTGCGAGATTGGGACACACAAAACCAACAAGAAAAGCCACCCGAATGGGGGGCTTTTCTTGTTGGTGCCGGTGGCCGGACTCGAACCGGCACGGTGTCGCCACCGGTGGATTTTGAGTCCACTACGTCTGCCAATTCCATCACACCGGCGTGTGGAACAGTACGATTATACACCATCGTTTTGAAAAAAGCAAGTGTTTTTTTCAAAAGGTTGAAAAAACCTTTCAAAAAATCCCTTCCAAAAAAATTTTCTTGCATTTTTCAAAAAGTATGCTATACTGTAAACAGCCCGAACGGTTACCGTGCGGGCACGTGAGTGCCAAGAAGAGGGAGGTGCGACTCATGGCTTACAAAATCAGCGACGCTTGCATCAGCTGCGGCGCGTGCGCGGATGCTTGCCCCGTTTCCGCTATTTCGGAAGGTGACGGCATCTACGTCATCGATGCGGATGCGTGCATCGATTGCGGTTCCTGCGCGGACGTCTGCCCGGTGAGTGCTCCGGAAGCCGAATAATTCGGCAAACATACAAAGTAAGGTATGTATAAAAGAAGCGACCGTGGGTTTTCCACGGTCGTTTTTTTTATTTTTTTTAAAAAAGCGTTGACAAGCGGGATTTTCCATGATATACTGGCTGTTGCCGCATGAAACGGGCTCTATTAAGTGCGCTTTAAAACGCCGCCCGCAACAGCGAGACTGATAAAGGCAGGTATTTCTATGTACGCAATCATCGAAACCGGCGGTAAGCAGTACAAAGTGAACACGGGCGATATCCTGTTCATCGAAAAGCTGGACGCCGCGGAGAGCGACGAGATCAAATTTGATCGCGTGATCGCCCTCCACAACGACAAGGATCTGAAAGTCGGCGCTCCCTACATCAAGGGCGCGAGTGTCGACGCCACCGTTTTGAAGAACGGCAAGGGCAAGAAGATCAACATTCTGACCTACAAGCCCAAGAAGGGCTACATGCGTCGCAAGGGCCACCGTCAACCCTACACCAAGGTGCAGATCGGTGCGATCCACGCCCGTGCTCCTCGCGCTCCCAAGGCGACCGAGGCGGCTGCGGAGACGACGGAGGCGTAAGTCGCCATGGTGCGCGTGGAGATGCTTTATCGCGGCGATGACCTGTGCGGGGTTCGCATGGAAGGGCACGCGGGCGGCAAAGCGGGAAGCGACATCGTGTGTGCGGCGATCTCCTCGGCGGTATATATGGCCGCCAACACCGTTACCGACGTGTGCGGCGTGAACGCCGACATACAAGTGGACGACGGATACTTCTTCCTTGTGACTCCCACCGAGGATAAACTCCGTGCGGCGGACATCTTGGAAGGCCTGCGGTTGCATTTGAACGAATTGCAACGGCAATATCCCAAGCGACTCAAAGTGGACTCCGTGAAGATTTGAGTGAGTCCCATCACAACGAAAGGAAGGTCAACTGTTATGTTGAAACTTAACATTCAGCTTTTTGCTCATAAGAAGGGCGTTGGCTCCACTAAGAATGGCCGTGACTCCGAGTCCAAGCGTCTTGGTGTCAAGCGTGCGGACGGTCAGTTTGTGCTCGCGGGCAACATTCTGGTTCGTCAGCGCGGCACCCACATCCATCCCGGCAACAACGTCGGCATCGGTTCGGACGACACGCTGTTCGCTTTGACGGACGGCACCGTGCGTTTCGAGCGCGTGGGCAAGGATCGCAAGCGCGTCAGCGTGTACGCGGTCGAGCAGTAAGGCTCAAAACGGGAGTGCAGCTCTGGCGGCACTCTAGCTTTTTTTGCGAAAGAAGGGATACGTAGGTTTATTGATAATGCGATCATTCAGGTGCGTGCGGGCAACGGCGGCAACGGTGCCGTGTCCTTCCATCGTGAAAAATACGTGGCGTCCGGCGGCCCCGACGGCGGCGACGGTGGGCGCGGCGGCAACATCGTCTTTGTGGCGGAAGACAACTGCAACACGTTGGCCGATTTCCGTTACAAACGCAAATACGCGGCGGAACACGGCCAAAACGGCGGTGCCAAACGTTGCTTCGGCAAAGCGGGTGCGGATCTCATCATCAAAGTGCCGCGCGGCACGCTGATTTACGATAACGAAACGGGGCGGCTGATGGCGGATATGTCCGCGGATGAGCCCTTCATCGCCGCCCGCGGCGGTCGGGGCGGCTGGGGCAACAGCCACTTCGCCACCCCCCCCCCCCCGGTGCAGGCGGGGGGCAGGCGGGCT
>JAZSHJ010000104.1:0-16581 GCA_045533175.1 Acutalibacteraceae bacterium | reverse complement strand
CGTGGTGGCGCCGATGACCTGGATCTCGCCGCGAGCCAGCGACGGCTTTAAAATATTGGCGGCATCCACCGCGCCCTCGGCGGCACCTGCACCGATCAAGGTGTGGATCTCGTCGATGAACAGAATAATGTTACCGTCTTTTTTCACTTCTTCGATCGCATTTTTAATGCGCTCTTCAAAATCACCGCGATACTTTGTCCCCGCCACCATACCGGTGAGATCCAAAGTGATCAGGCGCTTGCCGCGCAACAGATCAGGGACTTCATCGGCCGCAATCTTCTGTGCCAATCCTTCCGCAATGGCCGTTTTTCCCACACCGGGTTCGCCGATCAGGCACGGATTGTTTTTGGTGCGGCGTGAAAGGATCTGTATCACCCGTTCGATCTCTTCTGTACGACCGATTACGGGATCGATCTTCCCTTCTTTGGCCATCACGGTCAAATCACGACCGAACTGATCCAACGTGGGCGTGTTTCCGCCTTTCGCCGATACCCCGTGTCCCCCTTCGGCCACCGTTTGCGGCGCAGCCGAACCGATGGCGCGACTGATCGCTTCGATCAACTCGTCGGGACGTGTACCGAGTGCCGTGAGCAAACGCACCGCCACGCTGCTTTCGTCCTCCAAAACCGCCAGCAACAAATGCTCCGTTCCCACCAATCCCTGTTGCATGGCGTTTGCTTGCGCCACCGCCAGTTCCAGCGACGTTTTTACACGCGGAGTAAAATCTTGCGGAGAGAGACGGCTGTGTTGTCCGCTTCCCTCGGTTTTGGTAATACTTTCGGCATATTCGGCAGACGTGACACCCTGCTCGGCCAATACGGTGGCTGCAACACCCGTGCCTTCACGCAAAAGACCCAGTATCAAGTGTTCCGTGCCGATATAGGTGTGTCCAAACTCTTCTGCCGCCGCAATCGACAAATTGATTGCGTTGTTGGCTTTTTCCGTAAATCCTTTAAAACGATACATCATACCCCTTCTTTCTTAAGGATCTCACGCACCATTTTTCCTCTGGCGGCATCTCTTGCCGCCGTTTCCAAATCCTCTCTTGCCGCTGTCATGATCGCGGCAGGTTGAACGTCATACATCAAACTGTTGATGGTATCAAGCGTAACCGATTCCACCAATCCCGTGGCAACCCCCACACGCAAATACGACAGCAATTTCATAGATTCTTCATGCGATAGCAAGCGCGCGTTTTGCAAAATACCGAGCGAACGAAACACGCGATCGGCAAACACAGCGCTGTCCGCCGCATCTTCGCGGGCGGCACGTTCCTCTTTGACGATCTGTGCCACAATGCCTTTTAAGTTATCAATAGCGGCCTGTTCGGAAATCCCCAACGTGACTTGATTGGAAAGTTGATAAAGCGCCCCTTCCGAACGACTGCCTTCCCCGTACATACCGCGAATGGTAAGACCCAATTTGGAAACGGTATTGACGAGTTGCTGCACCACGCCGCGTTCTTGCAAGGCAGGCAGATGCAACATCACAGATGCGCGCATCCCCGTGCCGAGGTTGGTTGGACATTGCGTGAGATACCCGAGGCGCTCATCAAAGGCGAAGTGCAACTCTTCATCCAACAACGTATCCAGCGCATCCAGTTGCGTATATAATTCATCGGGTTGCAACCCTGCCCCCATGGCCTGCAGACGCAGGTGATCTTCTTCGCACACCATCAAGCTCACGCTTTCGTCAGCGGCCAAAAACAGGCCCGTCCCCTCTTGGCATTGTGCGAAATCGGGGCTGATGAGATGACGCTCCACCATAGCCAACGCATCTCGCTGCAACATATTTTGCATATCCAAAAACTCCCACTTTTCGGGACTGCGTTGCAGCGCGGTGCGCACTTTCTGACAAATCTCACGGCGTTGTCCCGCCGACATTCCCGCAGGGAAGGGATAAGAAGGCAGGTTACGTGCCAAACGGACACGGGTGCTGATGACCACATCTCCGTCCTTTCCGCTTTGACGATACCAACGGTTTTGCCACTCACTCATGGTCTGCCCCTCCTTCCAATGCACGAATGCGATCGCGCAGTTCGGCACACTTCTCGTACTCCTGCGCGGCAATCGCCGCATTCAACTGTTCACGCAAGGTTTCAAGTTCACGTTCTAAACGCACGCTGCCTTCGGCGGTGCCGGGCACTTTTCCCACGTGTCCCGTCTTTCCGTGAATACGTTGCACCGACGGCAAAAGGCGTTCGTAAAACGTGGTGTAACAAGCGGGACACCCTGCTTTACCCGATGCCGCGATTTCGCGAAACGTTTTTCCGCATCCGTTGCAACGCACCGTGTCCGCCGTTCCGCGTGACGAAGGTTCTGCAAACAAACTGCCCCAAAAGGAACCGAGATCAAACCCACCGACACCCGCCGCACATGCGGCGCAAAGGCGATATTCCGTGGTCACTCCGTTGACCGTACGCTTTACGTACGTAGTTGCGGGATGCTTTCCGCATTTTTGACACAACATAACCATTCCTCCCATCAAGAGTCTGCCAAGACTGTCAACATTTGTTTGAGCAGCGCCGCACGCAGACGATCACGCTCGCTTACCGCCACGCTGCGATACGCTTTATCCGAAAGCGCCGCACCAATCAAACGGGCATGGTGTTCCTCCAAAATTCGACGATCCACCAAATTCTGCAGCACCGCATTGGCAGTCACCGCCGAAAGGGTATCTCCCACCGAATTGACGATATGCATCAGCGCCACCTGCGGTGCGTTATAGCGAATACGCTGAACACGAACGTACCCGCCGCCGCCGCGCCGACTTTCCACGATATACCCTTGTTCGGGAGTAAACCGCGAAGTCAACACGTAACTGATCTGACTAGGCACACACCCGAGTTCTTCTGCCAACAGATTGCGTTGCAATTCGGCCGTACCGTCTTCCGCTTGTTCTAATCTATGGAGAATATAGGCGGCAATCTCATCACTTATGCGCATAGCCGCACCTCCTTTTTGTTTTTCTGTTCACAGTATACAGCGAAAGTCAAGAAAAGTCAAGGACTAATAAAGTCAAATTGTGGTTTTTTGGGACGATTTTTTTGTGATAGTATTAAAATATCTCTGTTTTTCTTCGTTTCTTATTCATTTTTGCGATTTTTTGAATTTGTGTAACCACACCGTTGGCGATAACATAGTATGGGGTGTAATCCTCCCCCAACGGGGAGAGAACAAAGGAGGAACTTATTATGTGTCTGTCCAATCTTTTCTGTGGCAAGGACTGTACCTGGGCGTGGATCCTGTTCATCATCGGTATCGTTCTGTTGCTTGAAAACAACTGCGGCGGCGACTCTTACGGTTGCGGCAACGGCTGCGGCACTACGGTTAACAACGGTTGCGGCTGCGGGTGCGGCTGCGGGTGCTGAGAATCTGATTTTTGTCGGTGCGTCTGATTCTGTCGGGCGCACCGACTTTTCGTTTTGGCAAGAATTTGACAAATCGTTCATTCTCGGTTATAATTAATCCAACCTAACTTAGAGGAGGTTGCGTGTATGAGCGAAATCAACCATACTGTCACCGAAAACAATGCAGAATATCCCGTTGTGGAAGAGCGCAAACGCTGGGGGTTTTTCGGACTTCCTTTTACATTTACCGTCTACCGCATGAACGATAAAAAGTTGACCGTGCAAACCGGTCTGCTCACCACCAACGAGGATGACATCTTATTGCATCGGATTATGGACACGTCTCTTTCCCGTAATTTGTGGCAAAAGCTATTCAAACTCGGTAACATTCGCATTGCCAGCACCGATCAAACCTTGCCAGAACTGGTAATAAAAAACATACGTAACGTCCGTGAATTCAAAGATGTACTGGACGAGCGTGTGGAGAACGAACGCATACGCATGCGCGTACACATCGGTGAAGTATACGACGGCGATACCGACGTTTCGCAAGGGTAACAAAAAAGACTGAACCGGTTGGTTCAGTCTTTTTTTGTTACAGGTTAATTTCTCCCGCATCCAACATGGACTGGGCGGCAAGCAGAACCCCCATCTGACCGGACGGGAAATTGATGCCACCCTGCATATATGCCGCAAACGGTTCGCGCAACGGTGCGTCGGCCGACAGTTCAATGGATGCCCCCATGGTGAACGCACCCGCCGCCATGATCACGGGGCTGTCATACCCCGGCATATCCCACGGTTCCGGCACCACATACGCATCCACCGGTGCGCCGCTTTGCATACCTTGGCAAAACGCGATCAACGCACGTTCGTTTTTCAGTTTCACCACCTGCACGATATCGGCACGGGGTGACGATGCCGCAGGCGACACTTCATATCCCAATTCTTCCATCAACGCCGCGCAATACACCGCCGTTTTCAGCGCTTCGCCAACCACGTGCGGCGATTGGAACAATCCCATAAACAACGTACGGTTGTGACCGAGCGAAGCGCCGATCTCACGTCCTAATCCGGGGGTGGTCATGCGGGCGGCACACAACTCCACCAGATCTTGACGGCCGCAAATGTATCCGCCGTTTTCGGCAATGCCGCCGCCGGGGTTTTTTATGAGCGAACCCGCCATAATATCCGCCCCCACGGCAGACGGTTCCTGCTTTTCCACAAATTCGCCGTAGCAGTTATCTACAAATACGATCACATCCGGGCGCACGGCACGGATCGCCGCGATTACCTCACCGATGGTTGCTACAGAGAAAGATTCCCGCGTATCATACCCGCGCGAACGTTGGATATGTACCACCTTAACGGCGGGATCTTCACGCAAAGCGACTTGAATACCGTCGAAATCGGGTTTTCCGTTTGCAAGCGGCACTTCCCGATACGCAATGCCGTGCTCTTTCAGCGAGCCTGCCGCACCCGTTAACCCCACCACCGTCTGCAACGTATCATACGGCGCACCCGTGGCGGCAAGAAGTGTATCTCCCGCACGGAGCAACCCGAACAACGCCACCGAAATCGCATGAGTACCCGAAAGCAGGTAGTGACGCACCAATGCATCTTCGGTCCCCATTGCTTCGGCAAACACCGCATCCAGCACGTCGCGCCCGCGATCGCCGTAACCATATCCCGTGGTGGCGGCAAAATGACTTTCACTCACCTTGTTGTGAATGAATGCCGCCAATACCTTTTGTTGGTTATACACCGCATTTTCTTCAATACGGGCAAACGCTTCGGCCGCCCGTGCCATGGCCCGTTCGGAAACCGCTTCCAAACGGGAATCAATCTTAAAAAACGGAGTTTCCAATATTGTCAATCCTCCCCCACTCCCCGCACACCGCAAAGCCAAGACGATGATACAGCGCTTCGGCCGCGGCGTTTTTCGGAGAAATATAAACACGTTTACCTTCTTGTTGATAACGCTCTGTGAGTGCGGTGACACATGCCGAAGCCAGCCCTCGTCCACGTGCCGCAGGATGAGTGGCCACCGCACCGATCAACACCGCATCTTCACATTGTGACACCGTCATGGCACAGGACAACACGCAGTCCTTTTCACACACCGCACGCGCGCAAAACATATCCCGTCGCAAGCGATGGTGTACATCCGCATACCAAGCATCAAACGGCGGAATTGCTTTACCGAACACATCACACAACAACGGATACAACGCGGCAGGCGACGCTTCGACGGCTTGGCCTTGCACCGTCACGTGTTCGGCGCACATTACGTGCCCGCAGACGGCTTCGGCGTTTTGTAGATCCGCCAATTTTCGCGCTGCTTCACCGGTAGTGCGCACCGTTTGAATATCGGGTGACATGGCAAGAAACAGCGCCCATTCCTCGAATCCGTCGGCAGGATACAGCGTAGCAATTCCTTCCGACACCATCAAGGCGCCGCCGTTTCCATCCGCCCAAAAGCGGCAAAACGGACGATCCGTACCATATGCCAGGGCCGTCCCGCGAATACGCAAAAGTGTTTCTTCAGTCGACGGCAACACGGCAATCTCCTCGATTTTCGCCGTGTGGATCATCTCTCTTCACCGGGCAACGTTTCCGCAAGCACGCGAAGCAGACGACGGGTTTCTTCTACGTCCTCTTCACTCAACACACAACTTGCCGAATGCAAATAACGGCACGGCAACGACACGGCGGCCACTTTAGCCCCGTTCCCCGCCGCTTGCATGGCACCTGCATCATTCCCGCCCGCAATCACGGTTTTGGTTTGGTTTTTGATACCATATGCATCCGCCAGCGCGCGGATATGTCTGTATAGATCTTGGTCATAGAAGGTGCGCCCGTCCATAAACGACACAACTGCACCGTCTCCCATGCGGCATACCTCTTCACCCGGACGAACACCGGCAATATCCGAGGCGGTCGTGGTTTCCACCGTAATCGCTACATCGGGTTTCATGGTGTAAGCTGCCACCGTACCGCCACGCATGCCGAGTTCTTCTTGCGTGGTGAATGCAAGATAGATATCGTATGGCAAAGGCTTTTCCAAAATGGAAAGCAACAACGCACATCCCGCACGATCATCCAGCGCGCGCGCCTTAAACCGATCGTTTTCCAACCGTGTAAATTCGCTGTCGAACACGACGACATCTCCGATTGAAACCGCCGCTTCGGCATCTTCGCGCGAAGTGGCTCCGATATCGATCAACAAACTGTCAAGCGGTACCGCTTTGTTGCGTGCATCGTGCCCACACAAATGCATAGCACCACAACCGATCACGCCCGTGTGACCGTTTACACGCACCGTGCGACCGACCAGCACCTTTTCATTGATACCGCCGACGTTGGCAAAACGGAGCATACCATCCCCTGTAATGCCGATCACCATCATCCCCACTTCGTCCATGTGAGCATTGAACAACACCCGCCGTTTGGCAGGGTTTTCCCCCTTCACTTCACAAAGCAGATTTCCAAGTGGGTCCACCGTCCACGATACATTGCAGGGATATCCCTTTAATGCGGCGATCAAATAGTCACGCACATCTTTTTCACAGCCCGAAATGCCGTTCAACAACGCAAGTTGTTCCACGTGCTTCAGCATACGACGGCACCTCCCTCTTTCACGAACGCCGCCATCAGGCGCGCCGTGTTTTCAATATCCGTCACATCCGCCACTTCCACAGGGGTATGCATATAGCGAAGCGGCACGGAGATCAGCGCCGTTTTTACCCCGCCGCGCACAAGACCGATCTTATCCGCGTTCGTACCCGTTGAGCCGCCCATACCTTCATATTGAAACGGAATGTTCTGCTCCTTTGCAAGTGACACCAAGCGGCGGCTGAGATCACTGTTCAACGACGGTGAAACCCCGATCATCGGCCCTTCGCCCAGTTTGGCAACGGCCAAACCAACTTCCACGGGAGAAGCCGCAAAACTTACATCCACCGACACCGACACCTGCGGCGCAACGGCAAACGCCGCCACACCCGCACCGCGCATTCCCAGCTCTTCTTGAACCGAAAGCAATACGGCAAGGTTCACCGAAAGTTCTTCGTCCTTCAACAATTCCAAACAATGAAGAATCGCCGCCACACCCGCGCGATCGTCCAATGACGTGGCGGTAACACGCGCACCGAGCAGCTCCTTATACTCTTTGCGGAAGGATACGGGCGTGCCGACGGGAATGTGTGCCTTTGCCTGTTCGGACGTCATACCCACATCGATACCGCGATCCTTAATTTCGGGGAGATCGCCGCCGCCCAAGTGGGGCGGAACGGAACAAAACAATCCCGCATACGGCCGATCACCGTACACCGTCACTTCCGCGGCAGTCAACACGCGGTTATCCACGCCGCCGCAAGCGTTCACCTTCAAGAAACCGTGTTCGTCGACACCCGTCACCACAAAACCGATTTCATCTATATGGGCTTCCAACATCAACGTGGGAAGGCCTTCTTTTTTTCCGTGACGCCAACCGATCACGTTGCCAAGCACATCCACATCCACCGATTCACAATACGGGTGCAACATAGCGGCAACCGTATCGGATACCGCTGTCATGCCTCCCACGCCGGACATAAGGCACAACTCTTTCAATCTATCACTCAATATCATACTTTTCCTCCAACTGCATAACCAGACGTTTAAAGTGTTGCCCGCGTTCTTCAAAGTTCTTGTACATATCAAAACTGGCGCTGGCGGGCGACATAAACACAATATCGCCATCACGGGCAAGTTCACGCGCCGCGGCTACCGCTTCCTCCATTGAATTCACTCGCACGATCGGCAGATCGCTGTTTGTGCGAATAGCGGTTTCGATCGCCCCTGCCGTTGCACCAAGCAACACCGCCGCTTTGACGGTATCCTTCGCCGCCTCGCCCAACGGATCATAGGGGATGTGTTTATCGTAGCCGCCCGCAATCAAGATCACCTTGCGGTCGAACGCTTTGAGGCCTGCAATTGTGCGGGAAGGGCTGGAACCGATCGAATCATTATACCATTTCACCCCGTTCAATGTGCGCACCCATTCGGAGCGATGTTCCACACCGCCGAACTCTCGTGCGAAAGCGGCTATTGTTTCAGGCGAAACCTCTCCGCGCAACGCGGCAATCGCCGCCAAATAGTTTTCTACGTTGTGCACACCGGGAATGCGAATTTCCGATGCCGCGACCACAGCAGTTTCGGCACCGTTGTTCACGGCACAAAGCGTGCCGTCCGCCCGCAGATACGCGCCGTTTTGCGGCTTTTCATATCGCGAGAAAAAGGAAACGTTCGACAAAAGTCCCTGTGCAAAGTCACGCGTAACGGCATTGTCGGCGTTCAATATCGCGCGATCTCCTGCCTGTTGCCACGCCACCAAATTGCGTTTCGCATCGATATACTCCTGCATATCGGTGTGCCAATCCAAATGATTGGGCGCCACGTTGGTAACCACCGCCACGTGAGGACTTTGTGCCATTTCCGTCAACTGAAAACTGGACAATTCCACCACAGCGGCGTCCTCTGCACTCACCTCGTGGATAAAGGGGAGTAACGCGCGTCCGATATTTCCGCCGAGCCATACACGCCGCCCCGTGCGTTCCAGCAACCGCGCCAAAATGGTGGTGGTTGTGGTCTTGCCGTCCGATCCCGTGACCGCATAGATCGGTGCGGGACACAGCGAAAAAAACAATTCCATTTCCGATGTGACGGTGATACCACGCGCACGCGCCGCTGCAAACTGCGGTAGATACGGTTTCATACCCGGTGTGCGCAGAATCAAATCGGCATCCAGATTGTCCAGATACCCTTCACCAAGGCAAAGCGAAGCCCCTGCCGATTCCAGAAGATCGGCTGTTTCCCCCAACTGTTCACGGGTACGACGGTCACACGCCGTCACGTTGGCTCCCGACGCCAAAAACTGCTTCACGACCGGTGTGTTGTTAATACCGATCCCGCAGATAATCACTTTTTTACCGCGGATCTCCTCGAAAAAACGCTTTACGCTGCCCTTTTCCAAGACGATTCCTCCCTTGGCTAAAAAATTTAAAATTTCTCACAAGAAATATTCATACAATTTGTATTATACTGTTTATGGTACAAAAGTGCAACCGCGAAACAAAAATTTTTAAAATTTCTTTTAACTCTGCACGTTTTTGGTTGCATCTTGTCGAAAAACGCGATATTATTAGATACAGTATATAAGGATATGCAGAAAGGAACTTGATTGTATGTTCTTTTATGAAGGTCAATCCTGCCCCGTGTGCGGCAAACGTTTTGCCGAAACCGACGACATCGTAACCTGCCCTGTCTGCGGTGCACCGCACCACCGTGCTTGCTGGCAACAGGACGGCCGTTGCCATTTTGAAGATACTCACGGCACGCCGCAACAATGGAAGAATAACAAAGATACTTCAAACGAAACGGCACATCCGCAAAACCGTTGTCCTCATTGCGGATGGGATAACACGACGTACGCGGAGTTTTGCTCGCGATGCGGGCGTTCATTACCGTCGCACGACTGGCACACCGCGCAACAGCCGCACCGTGACCAACGTCCCCCGTTCCACGAATATTCGCCGTTTCACGTTGCGTATGATCCGCTGGGCGGCGTACCGCACGATGAACCGTTCGGCAAGGATACCACCGCGGAAGATCTGGCTGTTTCGGTTGGCGGCAACACCGCTTATTATCTTCCCCGTTTCCGCAAAATCCGCGACGGCCGTTCGGTGCAATGGAACTGGGCCGCATTTCTTCTCACACCGTATTGGTTACTGTATCGCAAACAATATGCAGCGGGAATTTTCGTTTGCCTGTTTCATCTGCTGTATTTCACATTGAACTACACCGTGTTCTATATGAGTGGCGCTACGGATCTCGTGTATTTAGAAGATGCATTCTACAAATCTTATGAAGCCGGGTTCTTGCCACTCCTGTTCTTACTGGCGGTTGCCATGGTGATGATACGCGTGTTGTTCGGTCTGTTTGCAAACCACCTCTATTTGCGCACCTGCCAAAAGCGCGTGCAAACAGCCAAGGAAACCGAATCGTTTGATTATCACTCCGCGCTAAGAAGCAAGGGCGGCGTATCCTTCGTGTGGGGCGCTGTTTCCTATTTCGGCCTTAGTTTTATCACTACACTTATTCAAACGATTTTTGCCATGCTGTAATAAATCCCTTCCGTTTCAACATAGTCTTGAAGCGGGAGGGATTTTTTATGACGATCGGTTCCAAGAAGTTTTCGTGGCGTGCTCTTTTGTTTTTTGTCGGCATCACCTTGGCGGCAGGTGCACTCGGTGCGTTACTCGGTGGTGATTTTTCGGTAGTCAGAGAATGGAATGCACCACCGCTGGCACCGCCTGCATGGGTGTTTTTTCCTGTTTGGACCATTCTTTACACCGCCATGGGTGTATCGGCCTATCTCGTGTGGCAAACGGGCGACATCGACCGCATACAATCCATTGCCGTATATTTTTTGCAACTGGCCGTTAACGTATTGTGGCCACTCTTTTTCTTCCGCTTGCAATGGCGGCTGTTCTCGTTCTTTTGGATATTGCTTTTAATCGCCCTTGTCGCCTACACCATCAAACGGTTTTCCGCCCACTCCACGGTGGCAGCCTGGTTGCTACTCCCTTATTTCGTCTGGTTGCTCTTTGCCTCCTATCTGAATTTGGGATACTATGTATTGAATCGATAACAGAACAAGCAGACATCCTACGGAGTGTCTGCTTGTTTCTTTTTTTGGTTATTCTCCCATAATTGTACGGCCCATTTTGGCCAACATACAACTCATCTCTTCAAACAACGGCATGGGCAATTTGCCGGGCGGGCAGGTTTCAAAATTAAACACCCCGTCAAACCCGATCTCCCGCAACGCCGCACCGAAATCCATCCAATCGGTCACGCCGAAAAACGGCAGTTGATGCCAATCGTGTCGACCGTCGTTATCGTGTACATGCAACACGCGGATGTACTTGCCCATCAAACGGGCAGCAGAACCTGCCGTGAAACCGGGACAAACTTCGGCATGACCGGTATCCAGACAGATCATAAAGTGATCGTCATTCATTTCTTGCACAAACCGCAAGATCGCCGCGGGATCTCCCAGCGAAAACTCAGGCATCGGCATGTTTTCAAAACAGATGGTAATATCCAGCTCTTTAGCCACCGCAAGCAGTTCGTTCATAAACGCACGGTTCATTTCCCATGTTTTAGCCGCCAGTTCCGCATCGTTTTTCTCGTTTACGCCAAACGGCATGATGGGATGAATCACCCAGTTTTTACACCCGAGCTCCGCCGTGAAACGAATGGAACGCTTCATTTTCTCCATACGTTCGGCGCGTTCTTCCTCTGTCCCGTCCTGTGCGGGCCACCGCCACGGGCCATGCACTTGATGGATGGTAATCCCGGCCGCCGCGGCCAAGGCTTTCTCGTGGGCCAAAATGGCCGCGCGTCGCTCATCGGTGGCGGTATACAATTCGCTGTCGGTATCTGCCATGGGATAGTCGGCGGCATCGTATCCGTGCTCTTTCAGCTTCTTGTATCGCTCTTCGCCGAACCGTCCGCAATTCCAAGCACCCGTTCCGTATCTCATCAGTTGTCCTCCATTTCCTTTTGCAACAACTGCGTGACATTCTCCACAATATCGTTCGCCATGCAACGGATCGGTTCATCGCTGTGCGCCATGGCATACGAACGAAATTCCCGCAACATATCGGCATCGTTATAATTGTCGCCGACCGCAATCACGTCGTCGTATGTACCGCCGTAATGTTCCATCACGCGATATAACCCCTGCGCTTTGTTAACGCCGACAGGAACAATATCAATACACGTTCCGTTTTGAAGCGGCGTTACGTGTTGTCCGTATGAATTTTCAATATGCGCAACCACTTTAAGAGTTTCTTCTACGGTGGGCAATTGCACGCTGACTTGGTTGAAATATTCTGCTTCGCGCAACTCTTCAAACAAGCAAATCTCTTCTGCAGGCACGTTTGAAGGGCGTTTTTCCCAATCGGTTATCGTATAAAACGACTCTTTTGCGATAACGTATGCAAACATGCTGCCCCACAAAAGCAGATCCTTCACCAACGTACGAAGCGACAGCGTGGTGCACCGCGCTTCATAAATCACACGTCCGTTACCGTCATAGATGTGTCCGCCGTTACACGCGGCCAAAAAATCCAATTCCAACTGCGGGTGTTGTTCCGCTATGATCTTGATGTTTTTCCCGCCGCGTCCGCTGATAATGCCGAATTTGTTTCCCGCCGCCCGCCAAGTACAAACAGCGGCAATTTTTTTCATCATCCACGCCGCCCCAGTTGAACGTTCCGTCAAAATCGCTGCCGAGAATTTTCATTATATCACCTTGTTTTCAACGAAATGCAAACACCTGCTTCAGCAACAGCTGGGCACCTGTTATCGGATCTTTTTCCATCACGAGAATGTCCGCCATGTAGGCATCCCATGCTTTTACAACCGGACTGGCCGCTTGCGTTTTTGCCGCAAAATCAATGCCTTTTTCGCACTCGTAATATCCAAACAACTCATTTCCCACATTCCAAATGGAATAGTTTTTAATCCCGGCCTGTGTGAGCAGTTGTTTCATGTCATCCGGTAAATTGTCATGACGACGTATGTACTCCTCCAAACAGCCTTCTTTAATGGTTGCTTTCCACGCGTATTTTTCCATTCTACTCACCTCATATCAAAATTTGCAAATTTTTAAACCGTGAGTAACTCATCACATTAATATATCGTTTATCAAATGTATTTGCCGAACGAAAAACGCCGTCGTCTAACCCTGTGAATCCATTCGGTTTTCCGCGCACAACAAACAGCGTTACGCTGTGTTTATCCTGTACGCATTTGTAGATCGGTGTACAGACCCCGGGCATATTCCCGCCCCAATTAAAAAGTGCCGGTATTTGTTGCCACACGATTTGGTTTTCCGCGCAATGAATGATCGTATGTTTGTTGGCAAACCGCTTTGTCAGCACGATCGTATATGTCGTATTTTCCGCGACGAATCTATACACACGCACGAATTTTGTGTGTTCCACAAGTGTTTTCGTTGTTTTAAAGCATGTATGCAGAGTCATCTCTTTACCACCTCTATTGCATTATAACATATTTCCATCTGCTGTGCAATACTGTTTCGGTGCAACGCAAAAGAACACCGTAAACGGTGTTCTTTTCCTTACATCGGTTTATCGTCGGTAGCGGGATTTTCAATCACTTTCCCGCTTTTTGTGAAGCGAGAACCGTGACACGGACAATCCCACGAGTGTTCGTGCGGGTTGTATTTCAGCGCACAGCCCATGTGCGGACATCGCGGCGTGGTGGGAGTTAACATGTTCACCGTCGTTTCGGCCACATTCACCACCAGTTGCGGATGCCATATACGGCGTGTCGGCGAAAAGACGGGTGCATACTCGTTTCTTTTGCCGCACACCATATCCGATAAGATCATGGCCGCCGTCATTGCAGAGGTCATTCCCCATTTATTAAACCCCGTTGCCACGTACACCCGCGGGGTTTTCGGGGAATACTGCCCAATATACGGAATCCCGTCCAGCGTTATGCAATCCTGTGTGGCCCAACGGGACGCTTCGCGGCTTTGGGGATAGTATTCGTTTGCGAAGCGTTGCAGTTCTTGCCACGCGCCGCCTTTTTTACCCGTTCGGTGACTTCCGCCACCCAACAAAAGCGCCCCATCGTGTTTGCGAAAGGATAACCCCGCAAGATCTGCATCCACATACATCCCGTCGGGTATATACGCGTTTTTCAACGCCAACACATACGAACGGTGCTGATACATCTTCAAAAAATACCCACCGTATTTGTTTGCAAACGGGAAGTGCGTGGCAACGATAATGTGATCGGCCAAGATCTTGCCACGGTTGGTAACGGCCCCGTTGCCAAACAGTTCCCGTACTTTCGTGTTCTCGTATATCGTCAACTCTTTTGCAAGCGAAAAGCAAAACTTCAGAGGATGAAACTGTGCCTGATCAGCAACACGCAACGCCCCTTGGGTTTTGAAGGGCAGATCAATACTTCGGCAAAACTCTGCTTGCAATCCGATTTGTTGATATGCCGCCGCCTCACGTTCAATGGCGCAAACATCCTCCACCGTGTATAAACAAGCATCCTCTGACGTATACTCACAATCCACACGGCGACATAAACTGTCGTATTGTTTCAGCGCCGTTTGTTGCGCTTTCAAATACATTTCTGCTGCTTCTTTACCGTATTTGCGAATGATGGTATCATAAATCAATCCGTGTTGCAGGGTGATTTTGGCGGTGGTGTTCCCCGTTACACCGCGACAAATGCGATCAGCCTCTGCCAAAACACACTTAGCCCCTGCTTGGCTTAACATATAAGCACACAAAATGCCTGCTATGCCGCCGCCGACGATTAAGACATCGGCTTTAATATCCCCCTTCAACGGTTCAAACGCACTCGGTTGCGCGGTTTTTCCCCATAACGATTCCATAGTTCTCCCCCCATAGAGGTATCTTTCCCGTTATGAAGAGAAATATTGAAAAAGACCTCGTCTTATGCGAGGCCTTTTGGTTATTTCCATTTGATCTTTGGCAGTTCCCAATGAAATTTCGCGGCAAGCAAGCGAATCGACACGATAAACGCGATTACAAAAAACGTGGCAAGCACCTTGTATTCAAATTGCACACTTATCAGATAATAGAAACTGCATCCCACCACAGATACAACGGCGTATACACGTTTAACAAGGATGTACGGCTTTTCGTTCACCAACACATCGCGCAACACACCGCCGCCCACGCCGGTGATAACACCCATGGTGATTGCCAAGAGAACGTTGTTCCCATGCGGGGAAAGGCATGCGATTTCCACACCCGTGATCGAAAAAGCGGCCAAACCCAACGCATCAAAAAAGTTGTTGATCACATCCGCCTTTTCGCGGAATTTTTGAAACTTGTTGCGGTATATGTACGCAATCAAAAAAACAACAAGTGAGGTAACGGCCGCTATAAGCAAAATCAACGGATTGAGGAACACCTTTGGCGGGCTGTTGCCGATCAACATGTCGCGCATCACACCGCCGCCTACCGCGGTGATACACCCAACGGTGATCACGCCGAACAGATCCAATCCGCAACTGATGGCAACCAATGTGCCGGAAACAGAAAAGGATATGGTCCCCATCCATTCCATTACCAAGATTATAACGTCACGTATCACGCAGATCACCTCACTATCATTGTAGCACACGAATAAAAAAGGTGCAAGATAAATACCGACATTGATTGACAGAAAAGAACGACCTTGTTATAATAAACACATATACTTTTGAGAGGATGCGATCTCACATGTCCACACAATTGAAAGTTATGTCGTTTAATATGCGTTTAAACTGTGCCGCCGACGGGTTCAACGCCTTCCCCAACCGTCGTGAACGCATTCTGTCGTTCTTAAACGAAGAACGTGCCGACATCATCGGTTTTCAAGAGATCACACCCGAAATGCGTGCATGGCTCGTTGACTCTCTCCCCGCTTATTACACAGTGGGTGGCGGTCGAAATGCCCATTACGATGATGAAGCGTCGTTGATCGCCTTTCGCAAGGATGTGTTTTCGCTGATTTCCTGCGACTCGACCATGCTCTCAAACACACCGCATGTTTTCGGCTCGCGTTATGACGGAAGCGATCAAAGTGCTTGCCCTCGCGTCTACACCCGCGCACTGCTCAAGCACCGCGATATAGCAGAGCCTTTCTATGTATATAACGTGCATACCGACCACGTGGGAAAGATGGCACGTATGCTCGCTTCGGTGCAGTTGTTGCAGGACATCACGTCGCATAATAAAAAGTTTTTTATGACGGGCGATTTCAACGCCACGCCGGACACCCCCGAAATTCAAGCAATAACCGCTTGCGGCACACGCAACATCGTCGATGCCACAGCGAATCTGGGTGGTACGTTCCACGATTTCGGGCGGCGTGAAAACCTCGAAAAAATCGATTATGTTTTCACCGATGCTTCTATCCAAATCGTTAACGCCGTCCGTGTGAACGACGCACCTTCCGCGGACACACCGTATATTTCGGATCATTATCCTGTGTATATTGTCGCGGAGATGTGAGGTAGCCTCCGCCCTGTAAAAATGATGCGATGTTTGCCCATTCATTAGGCGAAGCCGACATCGTTTGCAATTTATCGCAATATTATTTTGTGTCCTGCGGACACAAGC
>JAZSHJ010000139.1:0-12819 GCA_045533175.1 Acutalibacteraceae bacterium | reverse complement strand
TGTTGCTCGTGTGCATTGCATTGGCAATTCTAGCGGTGATCTTCTATCGCCGTGCCGTGCCGCCCCCGACGTATAACGCGCGGCATTGATTCCCGAAAACGTATAATTAAAAACGGTCTGTGTCGTGTGACACAGACCGTTTTGTTATTCAGCAATTTTGCGAATCATCGCGGCGCGAAGCGAGAGGAGATAGTCGTCGTTTTTCGGATAATTGTCAAACCGCAACTCCCCACCCGCCGCTTGATCGATCATCTGCACCACCGCGTCACGGCCGATGTGTGCTTCCAGCGTGCGGCACACTTCGATATCCTGCATCGCTTCAAACGTGACTTCTCCGCGGATGGAGGTGTGTACCCCATCGGGTGCGGGATACACGATAAACGGATCGCCCGACGGGAACGCCCCGTCCGCCGAGGTGGTGTGATACGGATTCACCGTGTACAGCGAGCAACATCCGTTATAGAAATTGAAGCCCCAATGCAAGAACCCTTTGATATTGTATTTATACATCAAAAATCCGAGAATACGCACACGGCGGGAGGGCATAGCTATGAAGGAATTGGGAAACACCGTTTGCGGCCCGCAACAGTAGTACACCCATTGTTCGGGGATATCGTGTTCCAAAAACTCCGCTATGGTGTAAACCGACGTGACGGGGCATTGCACCAACCCGCGCTCGTAAAACGTGTAATCCGACAACGCATCCATGCTTTTGGACTCCCCAAGCAGGGGATGCAAAACATCTGCGGCGGCCTTGTAAGTTTCCATCGTGTGCAGGTTCGGCTCGTCCGAAATGTGGAAATACGTGTTTGCCGCAATGCCGAGCGCCTGCACCTCGGCGGCGATCGCCGCGATGTACTGTTTCAAAAATGCGATGTACGCGGGCGAATCGGACGGCGTGTGCCAACCAAACAGGTAGGAATCCACCCCGTTTTCCCGCACCAGGATATTGGGGGCGCATTTCGCTCCCCATTGGGAAAACATGTGTGCCGTTTCAAAATAGCGAATGCCGTGCGCCTGACACAGCGCAATGTAACGGCGGAATTTATCAAAACCGAAGGTGTACGTGTCCCCTTGCTTTTCGATATCGATCAACTGCACACAGGGGCGGGCGGTCCCCACCTCGGTGTCCAGCGGCGGGGTGTGGGTGGGCACCAACAGCATATTGATCCCCAGATCTGCCGCCGCGACAATGTATTGTTCGATGAGCGCCCAATGCTCTTCCGAAAAGATCGGCACATTGTGCGCCGTGGCAATGCAATCCAAATAAAACCAGCGGGTGTATATCGTCTGTTGTTCCCCTATTACAGCGGGGACAACCTTTACGATCATCTCGGTTTCCACCGTTTCTTCGGGAAACGCCGTGTTTTCACGGGCAGTAAACACCACCCGCACGGGATACTCACCCGCCGCGATGTCCCGCGGAATATCCAATCTCACCCACAACGTGGCGGCTTTCCCACGGGCAGCGGAAAGGGTGTACTCTCCCTCGGTTTGCGGCACCAAAATATCGGGCATCCCGCCGGGGGCAAAAGCCAAATAATCCTCCCCTGCGATATCCTCGGTGGCGGGCACGTCCATCACCGCGTCCTGCACGTGAAATAAGCGAACGTACTCTTTCAGCGGCGACACCACCTCCACTTTCAAAAAGCGGTGAATATCCGCCGATACCGCCACTTGCCACGACACCCGTTCCCCCGCGAGTGCTTCACGCATGTATATCTCATTATATTTTTGCCCTTTTCGCACCTTTTCAAGCGAAGAAACCTGTTGTACGGTAAAATTCATGTTATCACCCTTTCAACCGCATTATAGCGTATCAACACACAAATAGCAATACGAATTTGCACAAAAAAACATCGGTTCTGCAGCACCCTGCCAAACCGATGTTTCAATTACTCACCGCCGAACGCCTTTTTCAATTTGTCGAAAAACGATTGGCGTTTTTGGTAATTCTTTTCGCCTGTGGTTTCATCAAACGCACGAAGCACTTTTTTCTGTTCGTTATTCAAATTTTTCGGAATTTCCACCGTAAGGCGCACAAGCAGATCGCCCGCACCGCGTCCTTGCAAATACGGGAAACCCTTGCCTTTCAAGCGAATGACCTCACCCGGCTGCGTGCCTTCCTTAATGTTGTGGGGCTCCTTGCCGTCCAAGGTGGGGATCTCCACCTCCGCACCGAGTGCCATTTGCGCAAAGGTAAGCGGCAATTCGCAGAGGATATCGTATCCGCGGCGCTCAAACACGGGGTGGGGACGCACCGAAACCTGCACCTGCAAATCTCCCGCCGGGCCGCCGTTTTGGCCGGCGTTGCCCTTGCCGCGAATGGAGATCACCTGACCTTCATCAATACCCGCGGGAATGTTGATCCCCACGGTGTTGCGCCGTGTGGTCTGTCCGCTTCCGCGGCAGGTCTTGCACGGAGTTTCAATGATCCGTCCGCGTCCGCGACAACGGGAACAGGTAGTCTGCGTCTGCATGGCACCGAAGGGGGTTTGTTGCACACGACGTTCCTGCCCCGTGCCGTTACATTGCGGACAAGTTTTCACACCCGCCGCGGATTCCGCACCGCTGCCGTTACACGCGGCACAGCGTTCCACCACATCCACTTCCACCTGCTTTTTACAACCGCGTGCCGCTTCCTCAAAGGAGATAAACACCGAGGTGGCCACGTCACCGCCGCGACGCGGAGCGTTCGGATTGGAACGACGTCCGCCGCCACCGCCGAAGAAGGAGGAGAAGATGTCCCCGATGTCGCCGAAATCCACATCGAAGCCACCGCCGCCCCAGCCACCGCCGGCGCCGAAGTTCGGATCCACACCCGCGTGGCCGTATTGATCGTAACGGGCACGCTTATCCGCATCCGACAGCACTTCATACGCCTCGTTGGCTTCTTTGAACCGCGCTTCCGCCGCCGCATCGCCGGGATGCAAGTCGGGGTGGTTCTCTTTCGCCACGCGGCGGTATGCTTTTTTGATCTCGTCGTCGGATGCGCCTTTTTGCACACCCAGCACTTCATAAAAATCGCGTTTGTCCGCCATGGTTTTCTCTCCCGATAACACCCTGTCGGGGCGACAGACCTGCCGCCCCGACCGTGTAGATTACAAAACTTATTTTACGTCGCCGTCGTAGAAGCCGTCCGCGTTCGGGGCAGAACCGTCGGCGGGCGCACCCTCCTGCGGCGCGTTCGCCTGATACACCTTCGCTGACACCGCATAAAACGCCTGCATCAATTCTTCCTGACGCGCTTTGATATCGTCGTAGTTATCGCCCTTCAGCGCTTCCTTCACCGCGGCAATTTTGCCTTCCAAATCCGACTTGTCGGCGGCATCCAGCTTTTCGCCCAATTCCGTGATCGCCTGTTCGCATTGATACACAGCTTGATCGGCGGCATTGCGAGTTTCCACATTTTCGCGGTTCTTCTTATCCTCCGCGGCATACTGTTCGGCTTCCGCCACCGCGCGCTCCACATCCTCCTTCGACATGTTGGTGTTGGAGGTGATGGTGATGTGCTGTTCACGGCCGGTACCCTTATCCACCGCGCTGACATTCACAATGCCGTTCGCGTCGATATCGAAGGTCACTTCGATCTGCGGGACACCGCGACGGGCGGGTGCAATGCCGTCCAGATGGAACATACCGAGCGTCTTGTTGTCCTTTGCAAATTCGCGCTCACCCTGCAGAACGTGGATCTCAACCGACGGCTGATTGTCCGCCGCGGTGGAGAAGATCTGGCTCTTCTTGGTGGGAATGGTGGTGTTACGCTCGATCACGCGCGTCATCACGCCGCCCATCGTTTCCACGCCCAGCGACAGCGGGGTGACATCGAGCAACAGAAGGCCCTTCACTTCGCCGCCGAGCACGCCGCCCTGCAACGCCGCGCCCATCGCCACACATTCGTCGGGGTTGATACCCTTGAACGGCTCTTTGCCCATAAAGTTCTTGACCGCTTCCTGCACCGCGGGAATACGGGTGGAACCGCCCACCAACAACACTTTATCGATCTGCGAAGCCGCAAGGCCGCTGTCCGAGAGCGCCTGCTTCACGGGATTCATGGTCTTTTGCACCAGATCGGCGGTGATCTCGTTGAACTTCGCGCGAGTCAGCGTCATATCCAAGTGTTTCGGACCGGTCGCATCCGCCGTGATGAAGGGGAGGTTGATATTCGCGGTGGCCGAACCGGACAACTCGATCTTCGCTTTTTCGGCCGCTTCACGCAGACGCTGAACCGCCATCTTATCGGCCGACAGATCCACACCCTGTTCTGCCTTAAAGCCCGCGATCATCCAGTCCACGATCTTCTGGTCAAAGTCGTCACCGCCCAAGCAGTTGTTACCTGCCGTGGCCAACACTTCCTGCACGCCGTCGCCCATTTCAATGATAGACACGTCGAACGTACCGCCGCCCAAGTCATAGACCATGATCTTCTGGTCGTTCTCCTTATCAATGCCGTACGCCAGGGCCGCGGCGGTCGGCTCGTTGATGATACGCTTCACTTCGAGTCCCGCGATCTTACCCGCGTCTTTGGTTGCCTGACGCTGTGCGTCGGTGAAATAGGCAGGAACGGTGATGACCGCTTCGGTCACCTTATCGCCGAGATACGCTTCCGCATCCTGCTTCAGTTTCGTCAGGATCATAGCGGAGATCTCCTGCGGGGTGTACGCCTTGTCGTCGATGGACACCTTGCGGGACGAACCCATATCGCGCTTAATAGACGCGATGGTGCGGTCGGGATTGGACACCGCCTGCTGTTTTGCCACGCGTCCCACCACGCGCTCTCCGTCCTTTTTGAACGCCACCACCGACGGGGTGGTACGCGCGCCTTCCGCGTTGGGGATAACGACGGCTTCGCCGCCTTCGATGACCGCGACGCACGAGTTGGTCGTACCGAGGTCGATACCGATGATTTTTGCCATGATGTTTTCCTCCTAAAATATCACTTTGTTTTTTACATTATCAAAAAAGGGGGTCCCTTTAATTGGCCACTTTTACCATCGCAGGGCGCAACACGCGATCCCCCAGACGGTATCCTTTTTGGAACACCTGTGTCACCGTTTCGGTTTCCACGTTTTCGGCGTCCTCACGCATTACCGCGTTGTGCAGTTCGGGATCGAACGGTGCGTTTTCCGCTTCGATCTCCGCAAGCCCCATATCGGCAAGCGTCTTTTCCAACTGACGAACGATCATTTCCATCCCCGTCTTGTATTCCTCCCCCGCAGAGGCGGCGGATGCACGCTCGAAATTGTCCAACACGGGAAGCAGGGCTTTCAGCAGTTCGCCTTTGGTAAACAGGCCGATCTGTTCTTTTTCCTGTTCGGTGCGGCGTTTGTAGTTGGAATATTCCGCAAGCATACGCTTGTACGCATCCTCGCGTTCATCGAGCTGCGCTTTCAGCTCTTTCACTTCTGCGGCCGCAGCGGTCTTTTTCTTCTTCGGTTTTTCCTCCGTCACGGGAGTTTCGGCCGCCGCTTCTTCGGCGGCGGTTTCGGTGGTCTTGACTTCCTCGTCCATGTTTACGACTCCTTGCTGTTATTGTGCCAGTCGTCCGAGCAGACGGCTGAGTGAGGTTGCGAGATATTCGATGCGCGGAA
The DNA here is from genome assembly GCA_045533175.1 of Acutalibacteraceae bacterium. GTDB lineage: Bacteria > Bacillota > Clostridia > Oscillospirales > Acutalibacteraceae > SIG588. The sequence continues at coordinate 7,228 of JAZSHJ010000139.1, read as the reverse complement.
TGGTGGTGGCGTAATCCATGCGCAACGGGCCGATAACCCCCAGCGCCCCTTCACCGCCGTTGCCGCCGCGATAATGCGCCACCACCAAACTGGAACCATCCAGTTCAGGACGCACGCTTTCGCTGCCGAGCAACACCCACCGTTCTTCGGAACAGGAGGAAAGCATGGCTCCCAACAGTTCCTGTCGCGCCAAGAACCCGAGCAACGTGGTCACACGCTCGGCGTTGTAATCGGGATGTTGCAGCAAATTGAGTTGCCCTTTCAGGTTGATCTGTGCTTCGGTGGCTTCCCCCGCCAGTTCCAACAATGCCGTCAGCACCGGCATGCGGGACAACCCCTCCGTTCCGAACGAGAGCATCATGCCCTGCACGGCCGGCAACGTGATCTCGCACAGCGGACGCCCGCTGAACTTTTCTTCCAACTCCGCCGCCATCGCATGCAACGCAGATGCCGAAACGGGACGGTCGAAACAGCACAGGCGGTTGCGGATCAAGCCCGCATCGGTCATCAGCACCACCGCCGCCATGCGGGAGGAGATGTACATCACTTCCAAACGGCGCACCGTGGCGCTCTGCTCGCTCGGGGTGGTAGACACGGCGGCACAGCCGGTCATCATCGCGAGCGCATCCGCCGCATCCCGCACCAAGCGGTCGGGATCATTGCCCGCCCCGCTGAGCAGGTGATCGATCTCCCGCCGATGCTCGAGCGTCAGTTCACGGCGCGGCATCAAACGGTCGATATACAAACGAAATGCCGGGGCGGTGGGCACGCGCCCCGCCGAGGTGTGCGGCTGTGTGAGCAGCCCCACGGCAGACAGTTCCGCCATCTCGTTGCGGATGGTGGCCGAGGACACCGCGTGGCCGAGCGCATCCGCCAACAGTTTGGAACCGATCGGTTCGCCTGTGGCAATATATGCTTCGATCACCGCTGACAGTATACGCTGTTTGCGGTCGCTCAACGTCATCGTCCTCACCCCTTCTGTTGAATTAGCACTCTCGCACCCCGAGTGCTAAACCTCCTATAATTTACCACTCTCCACCCGTAATGTCAAGAGGTTTTTGTGAATGTTTTGTAACGAATCGGCACAAAAAATGGGAAGTTTCTCCTTTCATACCTACATAGTGCACGCGCAAAATAAGTATGGACCGTAAATCTTCAATTTAACACAAGGAGAGTATCAATATGGAACAACAACCCAAAAAGATCATTCGCGTGCATCCCGCGCCTCCCACCTCGCTGACACAGGAGATCCCCACCCCCGATATCGTACACACCTATGAACAGCCGCCGCGCGGCGTGGTAGAATCCGCCGTCAACACCCTACCGCACGAAGGACGCGGCGACGTGCTGTCCGACGTGTTGGGCAGTTATACCGGCACCCCCGTCGACGGCGACCGTCCCGAACAGGATGCGGACGACCTGTGATGACGCTTTGCGCCATCACGGCGAGTTTCCCTTCGCGGGGCGTACACCATGCCCCGCGTTTCGCCGTTGGCGAAACCACGAAAACATCGCGGGTTTAAGTCCCTATAGTAACAAGCGCAATGACGCTTTGCGCCATCACAGGTTATCCTTACAGTCGAAAAACCCCCTGTTTTTCGTTCATTGTTACGAAAAGAAATGGCAACAAAGCCGATATCACCCCATCTGCTTGTGAGTTCTTACAAAAATCACTTGATTTTTTGGAGCAACGGGTGTATAATAAGGTATCGTTAGTATTATACCCAATGTCGGAAAGGGGCAACCGTTTTCATGGCAACCAAAAAAACAACTGCACAAGCTCACGAACCTTCGCTGAAAGAACTGTTGGAAGCAAAACTGTCGCACAACTTCTCGTTGCAACCGGCCGATGCCAGCAACGAACATTTTTATAACGCGTTGGTGTTGGTGTTGCGCGACAAATTGCGCCGCGCCCGTATTCAACACATTCATGAAGCACACGAACAAGACGCCAAGCAGGTGTATTATCTGTGCATGGAGTTTCTGATGGGGCGTTCGCTTAAGAATACTCTTTACAACTTGAACCTCACCGAAGAGGCCGACGCGCTGATGGCGGAATACGGTGTGAAGTTGGATAAGTTGTATGAACTCGAATCCGACGCCGGCCTCGGCAACGGCGGGTTGGGCCGTCTTGCCGCCTGCTTCCTGTATTCGCTTGCCACTGAAAAAATCCCCGCCATCGGCTATTCCCTGCTGTATGAATACGGCATCTTCCGCCAAAAGTTGGTGGATGGCTGGCAGACGGAAATGCCCGATATGTGGCTGCCCGGCGGCAAAAGTTGGCTGTTGCCCCGCCCCGAACTCACGAAGCGGGTGTTGTTCGACGGAAACATCCGCGAAAGTTGGAATGAAGGTCACCACAGCATCGAACACGAAAACGCCACCACCGTGTTGGCACAGGCGTTCGATTTGATGGTGGCGGGCAAGGACGGCCGCGGTGTGTCCACTCTGCGTTTGTGGAGCGCCACCGCCCCCGGCATGGATATGTCGCTGTTTAACCAAGGCGAATATATGCGCGCGATGGAACAAAAAGCCATGGCGGAAGTCATCACGCAGGTGTTGTATCCCGCGGATAACCACCGCGAAGGCAAGTCGTTGCGTTTGTCGCAACAGTATTTCCTTGTGTCTGCTTCGGTGCAGGATATTGTGGAACGCCACCTGCAAACGCATGCCACATTGGATGACCTGCCCGAACACGCGGCGGTGCACATCAACGATACCCACCCCACTCTGGCGATTCCCGAACTGATGCGCATTTTGCTGGATGAGTGCGGCTACACGTGGGATGCGGCGTGGAACATCGTTACCCGCACCTTCGCCTACACCAACCATACGGTCATGGCGGAAGCGCTCGAATGCTGGCCGGAAGACCTGTTCCGTCAGCGTCTGCCCCGCATTTATCAGATTGTGTGCGAGATCAACGACCGTTTCGGTGCCGCCATGATGGAAGCAACCGGCGGCGACGTGGAAAAGGTCAGCCGCATGGCGATCCTCAGTTACGGCGTGGTGAAGATGGCCAACCTGTGCGTGGCTACCTGCCATTCGGTGAACGGCGTTTCCCGCTTGCACAGCGAGATCGTGAAGGACACCGTGTTCCACGACGCCTACACCGTAACCCCCGAAAAATTCAAGAACGTCACCAACGGTATTGCGCACCGTCGGTGGCTGTGCCAAGCGAACCCCGCCCTCACCGCCTTTTTGAAAGAGCGCATCGGCGACAACTTCGCGTTGGATGGCAGCGAACTTGCAAAACTGCGTGATTTTGCAGACGACAAAGCCACATTGGATGCGTTTGCGGCGGTCAAGCGGCAGAACAAAGAGCGTTTCGCGGCCTACGTGAAAAAGGAATGCGGCGTGACGTTGGATCCCGATTCCATCTTCGACGTGCAGGTGAAGCGTCTGCACGAGTATAAGCGCCAGCATCTGAACGCGCTGAATATTTTGAACACCTATCTCACTCTCAAAGAGAACCCGCAAATGGAGTTCACCCCCCGCACCTATCTGTTTGGTGCGAAATCCGCACCCGGATACTACGTGGCAAAAGAGATCATCCGTTTTATCTGCTACCTTGCCGATCTCATCAACAACGATCCCGCGGTGCGCGACAAACTGAAGGTCGTGTATCTGGAAGATTACCGTGTGACCTTGGCCGAACGGCTGATGCCTTCGGCGGATATCAGCGAGCAGATCTCGCTCGCCGGCACCGAAGCGTCGGGTACGGGCAACATGAAGTTGATGATGAACGGCGCCGTCACACTCGGCACGTTGGACGGTGCCAACGTGGAGATCTATGATGCGGTAGGCGAAGACAACATCTTCCTCTTCGGTATGCGCACCGAAGATGTGGAGGCTTTGCGCCGTCAAGGGTACGATCCCCGCGCGCTGTACAACCGAAATCCGCGCATCCACCGTGCGATTGACTTTATGTACAAAGGGTTCGGCGGACGCACCTTCCACGAAGTGGCGGAGGCGTTGGTGGCACGGGATCCCTACATGGTGTTGGCGGATTTTGAGGATTATTGCCGTGCACAGCGCCTGTCGGGCGAGGTATACCGTGACCGCGACCGTTTCACCCGCATGGCGCTTTTGAACACGGCGGGCAGCGGCATCTTCACCTCCGACCGTTCCATTGCCGACTACGCGCGTGACATCTGGCACGCCGACGGGCTGAAATAATACGGAAAAACTTGCAATTTTTGAAAAAAGATGGTATTCTGTTAAGGAATATCATCTTTTTATTTTTTAAGCAAAGGAAGAGTCCGTATGAACACCCCCAAAACCGCCCGACGCATCGTCGTGAAAGTAGGCACCTCCACCCTGGCCTATCCCAACGGTCGTCTGAACATCCGCCGCGTGGAACAGCTGGTGAAGGTGTTGGCCGATCTTAAAAATTCCGGCCGTGAAATTTTGCTCGTTACCTCCGCCGCTATCGGCGTGGGGGCAGGTCTGCTCGGCCTGAAAGAGCGACCGCACGACATCGGCGGTAAGCAAGCGGCGGCGGCTGTGGGGCAATGCGAACTGATGTATACCTACGACAAGTTGTTTTCCGAATACGGACACCAAACCGCGCAGGTGTTGCTCACCCGCGATGTGATTGAAGACGATGTGCGCAAAAGCAACGCGGCCAACACCTTGGCTCGCCTGATGGAATTTGGCGCATTGCCCATCATCAACGAAAACGACACGGTTGCCACCGAAGAATTGGAGTTCGGCGATAACGACACCCTTTCCGCCATCGTGGCGGTGTTGGGGCACGCCGACTTGCTGGTGCTGATGACCGACATCGACGGATTGTATACCGACAACCCGCGGCAGAACCCCGATGCCCGCCGCATTGACGTGGTGGATGAGATCACCGACGATTTGATCCACGCCGCGAAGGGCGCAGGTTCTCCTCTCGGCACAGGCGGAATGACCACCAAACTGCACGCCGCGCAGATCGCAACGGCCGATGGCATTCCCACCGTGGTGTTAAGCGGTGAACGCCCCGAAAATCTGTATGACCTGTTGGACGGAATGTCGGTGGGCACACTCTTTAAAGCGAAGGAGAGGGCGTAATGACCTTGCAACAATTGGGGCAAAATGCCCGCACCGCCGCCCGCGTGCTGGCCACAACGGGCACGGCACAGAAGAACGATGCCCTCTGCCGCATGGCGGATGCCTTGATTGCCCACACGGCGGATATTTTGGCCGCAAACGACGAAGATATCGCCGCCGCCCGTGAAAACGGGATGCGGGAATCGCTGATCGATCGACTGGCGCTCTCCGCCGCCCGCATCACCGCCATGGCGGACGGTCTGCGGGACGTGGCCGCCTTACCCGATCCCGTGGGCGAAGTGATGGACGGCTACCGTCGCCCGAACGGCCTTGCCATTCGGAAGGTGCGTGTCCCCATGGGGGTGATCGGCATCATTTACGAAGCACGCCCCAACGTGACGGCGGATGCCGCCGCCTTGTGTTTGAAATCCGGCAACGCCACCTTGTTGCGCGGCGGCAAAGAGGCCATCCGATCCAACACCGCGGTGGTGACCGCCCTGCAGGAAGGGTTGCAACAAGCCGCCCTTCCCACCGATGCGGTGCAACTGTTGACCGACACCTCGCGCGAAACCGCCACCGAAATGATGCGGTTGAACGAATATTTGGATGTGTTGATCCCGCGCGGCGGGGCCGGACTCATCCGTTCGGTGGTGCAAAATGCCACCGTTCCCGTGATTCAAACGGGAGTGGGTAACTGCCACGTGTATGTGGACGAAACCGCCGATATCGCCATGGCGACCGATATTATCGTCAACGCCAAAGCATCCCGTCCTTCGGTGTGCAACGCGGCGGAAACGTTGCTTGTACACCGTGCCGTTGCCGCCACGGCGCTTCCCCGCATGGCCGAAGCATTGAAAGCGGCAGGCGTTACCTTGCGGGGGTGCCCCGCCGCCTGCGCGTTGGTGGGCGATGCCGTCCCCGCAACCGAAGAGGACTGGGCCACCGAATACGGCGATTACATTCTGGCTGTGAAAGTGGTGGATTCGCTGTGCGAAGCCATCACCCACATCAACACCTACGGCACAGGGCACAGCGAATGCATTGTGACCGATTCCCACACCGCCGCCGAACGCTTCACCGCCGAGGTGGATGCCGCCGCGGTGTACGTAAACGCCTCCACCCGCTTTACCGACGGCGGAGAGTTTGGGTTGGGTGCAGAGATCGGTATTTCCACCCAAAAACTGCACGCCCGCGGCCCGATGGGGTTGCGGGAACTCACCACCGCCAAATTCATCATCAACGGTAACGGACAATGCCGTTAAAGGAGTGACAGTATGGCTTGGATCAAACGCGCCACCCCCGTGGAATCGCCCGCAGAGGAAGTCCCCGCGGCCGCCGAAACGCTCGAAAACACCGCCCCTGCCGAAGAAGCAAATGACACGGCGATTGCCGAAGATTCTCCCGCCGAAGCAACCTCCGCCCCCTCCCGCCGCCGCACCAAGCGCGGCTTGCGGCGCGGCCGTCACACAAGTTACGCCGTGATCGGCCTGTTGGTGCTGGTCTTTGCGGTGATCGGTGTCATCGCCACCGTTGCGGCCGGTGTGCGCACCGTGCAGCGTATGCGGGACACGTCGTATCTCAAAGATGAGATGTACTACACGCTGTTGCCGTTGGCGCAGTACGTCCCCACCGCTTTTGAAACGGTGGAAGAAGCGGAACAAACCCCGTTGATTCAGGCGGCGCTGTATGAAGTGACCTTCCGCGAAGAGATTCGTCAGCGGCAGGATATGAATTACAAATCCCCCTACCAAACCGATGAGTTCGGCCGTACCATCGTACCCATCAGCGCGGTGACCGAAGCGTATCACAAGCTGTTCGGCACCGATCACACCCCGCACTATACCACATTCGGATACGAAAACGCCTCCTACTATTCTTACGAATACGATGCCGAAAAGAAGGAATACCACGTGCCGCAAACCTCCTCGGGTGCGTTTGAACACGCGATCGGCACCATTCAACGGGCGGGCGATCTGTACACCGTGCAGGTCGGCTACGTACACTTGCAGGACATCACGGTGGACGACCACGGCAATAAGGTGGTAGACATTGCCAAGGCCACCTATTTCCAATACTACACTATGGAAAAGACGGAGGACGACACCTTTATCATCCGCGCCGTTGCGAACGAAGAGGAAAAGAAATAAGGTTATGAAGCAAAACCCCCGCAGGCAAGTGGCCAAGTCGGATC
>JAZSHJ010000108.1:0-5756 GCA_045533175.1 Acutalibacteraceae bacterium | reverse complement strand
AGACAAATTATTGTGCCAACCCCTTGGCTCACAGAACGACATGGCTACGATCCGACTTCGTTACCGCCGAGTAAAAATGCTTGGATGAGTGACACCGCCGTCAACACCAACATGCCCCATGCGGGGCCGAACAACACGGTGGCGATCAGCACGGGGACGTCCGCCATGTCGTACTCCAAAAACGGGGCGGCGGGAATCAGCGGAAAATGGATGAACCACACGAGCACCACCGCGATGGCGGCAAGGCACGAAGTTTGGCACAACCGCAAAAGATGTTTCGATGTCACAGCGCATCCTCCTTCAAAAAAGACAAAACCCCGTCCGCAGGGCGTGACGGGGCAACACATTCCGACAAAACCGTCTTCTCTCATCCGGACTGTACCGTCGGCTTTGGAATTTCACCAAATCGGTCGGGATATCTCCCGAATCGCGGGCTGTAACCGCCGGTGGGGACTTTCACCCCGCCCCGAAGACTCTCTTTTCGAGCATTTTAGCACAGCGGGATTTCTTTGTCAAGAATTTTGTTTTCGGGACTTGCCCCCGTGTGGAAAATGTGGTATACTAAACTTTGTAAAACTATGTTGTGAACAGGAGTACCAAAAATGGTGATGCAAGGATTCTCCGCCGGTGTGGAACCGGGCGGGCTATACCGTATGGCGGATATACAACTGCTTCTTTGCTATATGCTGAACAGCGTGGACGAACCCCTCCCCCGCGACACCGTGATGGACATCGTGGCGGGCGGCGGCATGGCCAATTTCTTTGAAACGACCGAAGCGTTGGAAGGTCTGCTCACCGCAGGCAGCGTTACCCAAAGCGAGGACGACGAACGCCTGCTCACCTTGGAGCAAAACGGGCGCGTGGCGGTACAAACGCTTCACGATCGCCTTCCCCGCACGTTGCGTGAACGGTCGGCAAAGGCGGCCTTGCAGGCGTTGGCGCGCCGACGCAACGAACGCGAGTGTGACGTCACCGTGACAGATCACACCCGCGGTTGCACCGTGACATGTGCCATTCGTGACGAAGAAGCTCCGTTGATGTCCCTTTCGCTCAAAGTAGGCGACCGGCGGCAGGCGGAGTATATCCGCGAACACTTTTTGGACGATTCGGGTCTTTTGTACCGCAGCGTCCTTTCGATCCTCACCGGACGTGCCGAACTTCGCGAAGAAGATGGGCGCACGGTGATCCATGTGCTGTGACCCCGTGTGTAGCAGTACCGTCGGATGTGGCGGTACTGCTTTTGACATTACGGCAACACGGATTTGAAGCCTTTGTGGTGGGCGGTTGCGTGCGGGACAGCCTGCGCGGTGTGATACCGGAAGACTGGGACGTCACCACCTCGGCCACCCCGCAGGAGATGCTCACGGTGTTTGCCGACCGTCGAACCGTCACGGTGGGCGCACAGCACGGTACGATCGCGGTACTGACCGACAACCGCACGGTGGAGATCACCACCTATCGCACCGAAGGCGAATACACCGACAGCCGTCATCCCGATCGCGTGGCGTTTGTAAACGACGTGACCGAAGATCTGCAGCGACGGGATTTCACCGTCAACGCAATGGCATATAACGACGAAATCGGGCTTGTCGATCCCTTCGGCGGGCAGGAGGATCTGCGCCGCGGGATATTGCGCGCGGTGGGCGATGCCGCCACCCGCTTTTCGGAGGATGCCCTTCGCATTTTGCGCGGATTGCGCTTTGCCTCCACACTTGGGTTTACCATCCACCCCGATACCGCCCGCGCATTGCACCAAACCAAAGACTTACTTTCTCACGTTGCGGCAGAACGTGTGGCGGTGGAATTGAGTAAACTGCTGTGCGGCCAAAACGTGTTTGCTGTGATGCAGGAATTTCGGGACGTGATCGCCACGGTAATCCCCGAATTGCAGAGCACCTTCGATTTTTCGCAAAAAAGTCCGCACCACCGTTACGATATTTATACCCACACTCTGCACACCGTAGCGGCTGCGCCTACCGATCCCGTGTTGCGTTGGGCCGCCTTGTTACACGACATTGGCAAGCCCAACGCCTTTACAGAAGATGCCAACGGACGCGGGCATTTCAAGCGCCACGCAGAACACGGTGCCGTTCTCGCACAAGAGGTGCTCACCCGCTTGCGTATGGATAAAGCCACCGTGCGCACCGTGGTGTTGTTGGTCGCAGAGCACGACCATCAGATCTCACCCGATGCGCCGGCGGTGAAACGGGCTCTTTTCCGTTTCGGCGAAGGCACTCTCCGCCGCCTGATCGCGCTGAAACACGCTGACAACACAGCACACGGCACAGGTGAAAACGACCGCCTTTTACGTTGGCGTGCGGTGGAATCCGTGCTGGATACGGTGTTGGCAAGCGGTGAATGTTATTCTTTGCACGATCTATCTGTAAAGGGAAACGACATTACAGAAAACCATCTTGCTGCAGGCGAGGCGGTTGGACGCTGTCTGCATTTCTTACTGAACGAAGTGATCGACGGTCGGTGTGCAAACGAACGCGACGTGCTGTTGCGGCATCTCACCGCCGCTATTGATAAGGGGGTATGTTTTTGAACCACTCTTGCACCCTTTGTCCGCGCCGTTGCGGTGTATCCCGTTCCGACCAAACGTCCCTCGGCGGGTGCGGCGTAACCGCCACCGCCCGTGTGGCACGTGCCGCCCTGCATTTTGGGGAAGAACCGTGCATCAGCGGTACACGCGGATCGGGCACCGTGTTTTTTGCAGGATGTCCGCTGCATTGCCGTTTTTGTCAAAACCGTTCCATCAGCCAAGAAGGGGTTGGAAAAGAGGTTCTCCCCGCCCGTCTGGCCGATATATTCCGCGAGTTGGAAGAAGAAGGGGCTCATAACATCAATTTAGTGAGTGCCACTCAGTTTGTCCCCATTGTTCGACAAGCATTATCCCTTTACAAACCGTCTATTCCAATCGTATACAACAGCGGCGGATACGAGTGTGTGGATACGCTGAAATCGCTGGAAGGTCTTGTGGACATCTATCTCCCCGACTTCAAATATATGGATAACGCCTTAGGGAAAGCTCTTTCAGGTGTACCCGATTATGCCGAACGCGCCACCGAAGCCATCACGGAAATGGTGCGACAAACGGGCACCATGCAGTTGGACGATAACGGGATAGCTGTGCGCGGTACCGTGGTGCGACATTTGGTGTTGCCGGGCCACACCCGCCATTCCATGGCGGTGTTGGATCACTTAGCCGCCATCCTCCCCCGCGGCACGTTTGTCAGTTTGTTGTTCCAATACACCCCCATGGGAGAGATTGAAGGATTTCCTACCCTGTCGCGCCGCGTAACCCGGCGCGAACGCGATAAAGTGTTCCAACATATGCTTTCTTGCGGATTGACTGACGGTTACGCCCAAGAGGCAGGCTGTGCTTCCAAAGGACACATACCGGAATTTGATTTAACGGGTGTTTAACCCTTGCTTTTTATTTGAAAATTGTATATAATACTGTTATTATACAGTTTAGTGAAAGGATCACGAACATGGCAAAGAAAGAAAAAAAGCAAAAACGAGCGCGTCTGACGAAAGAAAGAATCCGGCGTTGGTTGAATATTCAGGATATCAATAAAGTGTATTTTGCATTGCAACTTGTTTTCATAGCGTTGCAAGCGCTGTTGCTGTTTGTCCTGCTGGAAGGCAGCGTTCAACCCGCCATTCCGCTGATCTACTGTGCGGTGCTGTTGTTGTTTGCTTGGAAATCAAACTATGCCGTTTGCCGCTTTTTTATTCGTTTCATACCCGCCGTGACACTCACGGCCGTCTTGGCGGCGATTGTCGGCTTCTTTGTGGTGGCAAAAGACGTTACGGGTGTGGTGCCGTACACCTTGACCTTACAAGAGCGACTTGGCTTTGCCGCATCGTATATGGTGATCGATTTTGAACCGCTGTGGCTGTTGTGTTTGCCCGCTTTGGCCATGGCGGCTCGCTTGGGCGGCAAAAAAGCCGATATTGTGTTGTTACATATCGGTGCGTGGGGCGGTTTCGTCCTTGCGGCAGGCAATCTTGTGTTGAAATACAGCAACCTTGCCGGTTACACCTTAATGTTTAAAGGGTTGACTCTCTCCTTCTTCACGGCGGATCTGCTGCTGTGGGTATACGCCGTGGCGGCGCTGGCCCTTGTATTCGGTGTATTTATGCTGTATCCCTTCGGCACCAAACGAATCAAAGCGTTAGTGGAGAAAACCCGCGCAAAACTGAACAAAGAATAAAAAAATCGCCGAGCCATACGGCTCGGCGATTTGACATTACCCATTATTGCAAGCGGCCTTCCGCGTTGCGCAACAGATTGAAGAGTGAAGATGCAAACAGCGGATACTGTTCTGCCAGACTGTCGGGCAGGATCTGCGGTGCCGCTTCGGGCGAAAGCCCCTCTTCCCCATCCACCGCATGTCCCACAGCCAATTCACCGATGCGGGCGGCGGTCTTGCTCATTTCCCCAACCAGCGCGGCCTGGAACATGAATTGCGGCACCGAGAACATCGCTGCCGGATTCTTCGGGTTGGCGGAATAGAGTTGACGGAACACCTCGTATACCGCGAGCGAAAGATATGCAGATGCTTCGGCGGTCAATCCTTTGTTGCCCGCACGCTGCAACAAATCGAAAATCACGTTGACTGAATTGACGATCAACTTTTTGTTCAACACAGCGAGCAAACTGCCGCGCAGTTGCGGATCTTTTGCGGTGGGATCAAAATCGGGAATCTCCTCCACGGCGATCATGGCGCCGGACTTATCCGCGGCACGGCCGAGCAGATAGTCACACGACACGCCGTAATAATCGGCGGCACGAACCACGAAATCCAATCCGCATTCACGTATTCCTTTTTCATAGTGCGAAAGCAACGCTTGCGAGATCTCCAGATCCGCTGCGGCTTGCTTTTGGCTGAGGCCGCGTTCTTTGCGCAGCAGGGTGATGATGCGCGGAAATGTGGTGTTCATGCCCATCCTCCGTCTTAGTCGTTCTCGCACCGCGTTATACGGCGCGTTTAATATTGTACCATACATTGATACCATTTGTAAAGTGGAATTTCGCTTAATTTTCGGGAGGTTTTTTATGAAGACTTACAAAATTCACCTGATTCGTCACGGTCAAACCGCCGCCAACGAAACAGGAACGTATATCGGACGCACCGATTTGCCCTTATCTCCTGCAGGTGTGAGTGAACTGTTGCAGATGAAGAAGGTGTACACCTACCCTTACGGGATGCGGTTTTTCACCAGTCCTCTCACCCGTTGCAAGCAAACGTTGCACGTGTTGTATCCTGACAGCAAGCCCGAAGTGGTGGAAGGATTGGCGGAATGTGATTTCGGCGAATGGGAGAACATGCGTATTGCCCACCTGAAAACCCGCGAAGACTTTCTGCAATGGGTAAGCGGTGCAAAGGGCGCAGAAATTCCCGGTGGCGAAACGGCCGCCGCATTTCAAGCACGTGTGATGCAAGCATTTGAAGGGATCGTGGACACATTACTTCACAGCGGCGACACCGAAGCGGTGGTATGCACTCACGGTGGTGTTATTATGCTTATCATGGCTGCATACGGACTCCCCCGTGCCAATATGAAGCAATGGGTGACCAACAGCGGCAGCGGCTTTACCTTGCGCATTACACCGCATTTGTGGACACGTGAACCCGTAGCGGAAGCGCTGTGTGCCATTCCGTGGCGGGACGGAGAAGACGAGGAGAAAACAGCGGGTTGCCACACAAGTTGACGGGATCCCAAAGGGTCGGGCAGACCCTTTG
>JAZSHJ010000106.1:0-8607 GCA_045533175.1 Acutalibacteraceae bacterium | reverse complement strand
TGTGTTTTTGCTCATTGTGGGTGTGTTCACACGCAAAAGCGTCACGCCGGCCCGCCTCGGCACGGGACTTTTGCTCGGAACGCTGGCGATGGCGGCGGTGATGGTTCCGATGAACCTGACCTTGACGGTGTATTTTCTCGGCACGCCGCAGGCGGCGGTGGTGCAGATGTTGCTGCCTGCCATTTTGCCGTTTAACTTGCTGAAAGCGGGGATCAACAGCGTGCTCACCGCGGTGCTGTATGCAGCGGTTCGGCCGCTGATTTGTCGCCGTCGCGCCATGCTCGGTGTGGAAAAAATCATATAACCGAAAAGCGGGGAACCCCCGCTTTTTTTATTGCAATCTGCAAAGATATATGATATAGTATAGATATATTGCTATTGGAGGGTGCTGTTATGTCTTATCCCGCATGGTTAAAAAACGCAATGATCTACAATGTCTATCCTCAGTCGTTTTATGACACCGACGGCGACGGTATCGGTGACCTGCGCGGCGTGGAGGAAAAACTGGATTATATTCGCGATCTTGGTTGCAACATCATTTGGATGAACCCCATTTTCGTCAGTCCGTTCCGTGATGCAGGGTACGATGTGACGGATTTCTATACCGTGGCCCCGCGTTACGGTACCAACGAAGATCTGCGTCGTCTGTGTGCCAAGGCGAAGGAAAAAGGAATGCATATCGTATTGGATTTGGTGGCAGGTCACACCTCTGTTGAATGTGAATGGTTCCAACGCTCGGCCGAATACGATCCCAACGAGTTTTCGCACCGCTACGTGTGGACGGATAACGTGGGAGATCTGGGGGACGGCACCTTCATTAACGGGTATTCCGATCGCGACGGTTCGTACATGAAAAACTACTATTATTGCCAGCCCGCTTTGAACTACGGGTTTGCCAACCCCGATCCGAACAAGTCGTGGCAACGCCCCGTGGACGATCCGCATTGCATCGCCACACAGGAAGCGTTGCTGGATGTAATGGACCATTGGACCAAACACGGTGTGGACGGTTTCCGTGTGGATATGGCGTTTTCGCTCGTGAAATATGACTGCGAGGAAAAGGAAACCATCAAACTGTGGCAGAAATTGAGCCGCAAGTTTAAAGAAACTCACCCCGATTGCCTGTTGATTTCGGAATGGAGTTATCCTGAACGCGCGCTCACGGCGGGGTTTGACGTGGACTTTTTGATCCACTTCAATTTGAAATGCTTTACCACCCTGTTCCGTCACGAAAAAGGGCGCAACGATCGTTTGGATTGGGTGGGGCCGAGTTACTTCCGCCGTGCGGGGGAAGGCGATTTCAGCTTGTTTTATGAAGATTTCATTGACCAGTTGAACAAAACCAAAGGGCTCGGTTATATGTCGGTGCCCACCGGCACGCACGATCTTCCGCGTGTGTCGTGGGAGCGTGACGAGGAAGAACTTCGCGTGATCCAGACTTTTATCTACACCATGCCGGGCATCCCGCTGATCTATTACGGGGATGAGATCGGCATGCGGTATCTGGAAGGATTGCGTTCGGTGGAAGGCGGTTACCGCCGCACGGGTTCCCGTTCGCCGATGCAATGGTGCGCGGGCAAAAACTTCGGGTTTTCTACCGCAGACAAAACGTATATTCCTTGCGATCCTTCGGCGGATGCCCCCACGGTGGAGGCACAGCAGAACGATCTCGATTCTTTGCTTAACCACGTGAAAACGATGACGGCGTTGCGCCGCGCGCATCCCGCTTTGCAAGAGGACGGCGAGTTTGAGGTGCTGGGCGGCAGTTATCCCGCGGTGTATGAGCGCCGCGCGGGGGAGGAACGCATTCGTGTGATCTTGAACCCCTCCGATCGGGAATATACGGTGGATATCCCTACTCCGCAGGAAATTTACGTTTCCCGTAACGCCGAAGCGGACGGTACGCATGCCGTGATGAAAGGTTGCAGTTACCTCGTGTTTCGCGTTTAAAGTATAATAAACCGTCGCTTTGCGGGCACACTATCCCGTGAGGTGAAGGATATGTGTGATTACAAAAACGAAGCGGTGCGTCCCGAAGCGCACGAAAGTCGTGTGCTCGGGGAACAGTTGAAGGATATGGTGGAAACGGGTGCTGTGGTGACCGATAACGGGCGGCACACCATTCATACCCTCACGATCATCGGACAAATCGAAGGGCATTACGCGCTGGGGAGCGACAACAAGACCACGAAATACGAACACGTGTTGCCGCAGTTGGTGGCAATCGAGGAAAGCACCGAAATTGAAGGGTTGCTGATCCTTCTGAACACGGTGGGCGGGGATATTGAAGCAGGCCTTGCCATTGCAGAAATGATTGCGGGTATGCGAAAACCCACCGTGTCGTTGGTGCTGGGCGGCGGACATTCCATCGGGGTGCCGCTGGCGGTTTCGGCCAAGCGGTCGTTCATTGCTCCCTCTGCCACAATGACCATTCACCCTGTGCGTACCAACGGGTTGGTGTTAGGGGTGCCGCAGGCGTTTCGGTATTTTCAGCGCATGCAAGAGCGCATTGCACATTTTGTGTGCGAACACTCGAAGTTGTCGGAAGAACGGTTTGCCGCGCTGTGTAACAGCACCGATGAACTGACTACCGATATGGGCAGCGTGTTGGACGGCAACGACGCGGTGCGGGAAGGATTGATCGATTCTTCGGGATCGCTCGGCGATGCGATCGCGGCGCTGTACCGGATGATAGAAAACCAAAAGTAAGGACGGATAAAGAGATGGCGAACAAGAAAGCAAGCGGAACAAAACATAAGGGAACCTCCTCCAAACAGCAGGAGAAACTGTCACCGCAGGCGGTGGCGGTCATTCTGTTTGCGGCGGGCGTTTTGCTTATGTCCATTTTGCTGATACCGGGGCAAAATATTCGGAATTTGCCGTTTGGTCTGTTTGGTATCTGCGCTTTTTTGGTGCCGCCGCTTCTCATATACGTGTCGGTTCTACTGGCCAAAGAGGTGGAAAAGGAGTTGCTTGTAAAGCACACCACCTACGGCGTGCTGCTGTTCTTTTTGCTCAGCAGTACCGTACATACCTTCGCGGCCACCGCGGATATGAAGTTTGGGGCGGCGATCAAGTCGGCGTATATCCAAGGCAAAGCGCGGCGCGGTGCCGGTGTGTTCGGTGCATTGTTCGGCCATCCGCTGGAAGCGTGGCTTAACGATGCCATTGCGAAGATCTTGTTGTTGCTCGTGCTGTTTGTGTTCATTATGCTGGTTACCAAAACCAGTATGATGACCATTTTTAAAGGTCCTGCCAAACTGTTTTCATTGCTCAAGCAATGGTGGGAAGACCGCCGTGCAGCGCAAGAGGACGAAGAGGAAGAAGACACGGTCGTTGTTGCGTCCGAGAAAAAGGTGAAAACGGCCTTTGACGTGCAAAAAGAAGAGCAACGTGCCAAATCGGCGGCCACCTCGGCGATCGATGTGGATCTGGGTGACGGCTACATGCAAAACGAGGAAGCAAAACCTCAAAAGACGCGCGGCAGAAAGAATATTCCGTTGTCTGAACTGGCGGAGGTGTCTGTTCCCGAAACGGGAGTGGATAACTCCATCGGTACCGAATTGGCCGAAGCATCCGAAAAAGAAACGGCAACGCCCGCGTATCGTTATCCGCCCATTTCGTTGTTACATGAAGTGAAAGCGCAAAATGTGGCAGCGGCTCAGCAAGAACAGCAACAAACCGCGGATCTGCTCATTAAAACGCTGAATGATTTCGGCGTGAGTGCCCGCGTGATCGCGGTGTCCCGCGGCCCGTCGGTGACGCGGTACGAACTGGAACCCAGCGCCGGTGTCAAACTCAGCAAGATCACGGGATTGGCGGATGACATCGCCCTGCGATTGGCCACCACGGGTGTGCGTATCGAAGCACCTATCCCGAACAAGGCGGCGGTGGGTATCGAAGTGCCGAACCGCGCGCGGATGTCCATCGGGTTGCGTGAAATGATCGATGCGCCCGAATTTGCCATGGCCAAAAGCAAACTGACGGTGGCACTCGGTCGCGATATTGCGGGGAACATCGTGTATACCGACCTTGCCAAAATGCCGCATTTGTTGATTGCAGGCACTACCGGTTCGGGTAAATCGGTGTGCACCAACATGATGATCCAGAGTGTGCTGTTCCGCGCGTCGCCCGATGAAGTGCGCCTGCTTTTGATCGATCCGAAGATGGTTGAATTCGGGGCGTACAACGGGATTCCGCACCTGCTGGTTCCCGTTGTGACCGATCCGCGCAAAGCGGCGGGTGCTTTGGGCTGGGCGGTGACCGAAATGTTGGCACGTTACAAGGCATTTGCAGAAAACAACGTGCGTAATTTGGAAGAGTATAACCGCCTGGCACAAAAGAGTGAAACTTTGAAAACCAAACCGCAGATCCTTATTTTGATCGATGAGTTGGCCGACTTGATGATGGCGGCCAAAAACGAAGTAGAAGATTCCATTGTGCGTTTGGCGCAGATGGCGCGTGCGGCGGGTATGCATCTTGTGATTGCTACCCAGCGACCGTCGGTGGACGTTATCACCGGTTTGATCAAAGCGAACATCCCCAGTCGTCTGTCTTTGACGGTGGCGAGTGCGACCGACTCCCGTACCATTCTGGATTGCGGTGGTGCGGAAAAACTGCTTGGACGCGGGGATATGCTGTTCATGCCGCTTGGCATGTCCAAACCGATGCGTATTCAAGGCGGTTACGTGGATATGGAAGAGATTGAAGCGGTGGTCGATTTCCTGAAAGGAGAGACCGCCGAAGAGATCTACGACGACGAGATCATTCAAGAGATCGAACGCCAAGCGAGTGCCGCGGGTAACAAGGGCGCGGCCTCTGCAGCGGATGACGATGACGAGGAAACGTCCGACGATATGTTGCCGCAGGCGATCGAAGTGGTGATCGATGCGGGTATGGCATCCACCTCGTTGTTACAGCGCAAACTGCGTTTGGGATATGCCCGCGCGGGACGTATCGTGGACGAAATGGAACGCCGTGGTATTGTGGGCCCGCACGAAGGCAGTAAGCCGCGCCAGGTGTTGATCACCCGCCAACAATGGCTGGAAATGAACGCGTTGCGGGACGATTTTTCTGAGTAAAGGAACCGAAGAATATGCCGTTTTTGCCGTTGACAAGGGAAGAGATGAATGCGCGCGGCTGGGATGCCGCGGACGTTGTATTGGTGACAGGGGATGCCTATGTGGGTCACCCCAGTTTCGGTACGGCGATTATTTCCCGTGTGCTGGAAGCGGCCGGTTTTCGCGTGGCCATTCTTTCGCAACCGCAAGGGGCAGAGGATTTGACAACCTTCGGTCGTCCGCGTTTGGGGTTCTTCATCAACGGCGGTAACATCGATTCCATGGTGGCGCATTATACCGCCGCCCGCCGTCGCCGCAGCGAGGATGCCTACACCGCGGGTGGGATGGCCGGTCGCCGTCCCGATCGCGCCACCATTGTGTATTGCCGATGGGCACGTGAGAGGTACGGGGATATTCCCATCTTGATCGGCGGTCTCGAAGCCTCGTTGCGTCGCTTTGCCCATTACGATTACTGGGACGATGCGGTACGCCCTTCCATTTTGGTGGACAGTACCGCCGATATTCTGGTGTACGGCATGGGGGAAACGGCGGACGTGGAAGTGGCGCGCCGCCTGGCGGCGGGCGAGCCGATCTCCTCCATCACCGATATTCGCGGCACGGCGTTTGCCGTACCTGTGAAGGAGTACACCCCGCGTCCTGCGGCGGAATGCCCCTCGTTTGAACAGGTAAAAGTTCCCGATGAGGCGGGGAAACGGCAGTATGCCGTGGCCGCCCGTATTCAGCAAGACGAACAGGATGCCGTGCGGGGAAAAACGGTAATTCAGCGTCACGGTGACGTGATCGTGGTGCAAAATCCGCCCATGCCGCCGCTTGCTACCGAAGAGTTTGATCGGGTGTACGAATTGCCGTATATGCGGGAATATCATCCCTCGTATGAAGCGCTGGGCGGTGTGCCCGGATTGCAGGAAGTGAAGTTTTCGTTGGTACATAACCGCGGATGTTTCGGCGCGTGCAATTTCTGTTCCATTGCGTTTCACCAAGGGCGTCAGATCGCTTGTCGCAGCGAAGATTCGGTGGTACGTGAAGCGGAACAACTCACCGCCATGAAGGATTTTAAAGGGTACATTCACGACGTGGGCGGCCCGACAGCCAATTTCCGCGCACCGTCTTGTGAAGGACAGGCAACCCGCGGTCTTTGCAAGGGGAAGAAATGCTTAGCTCCCACGGTGTGTCCCGCGCTGAAAGCGGATCATCGGGAATACTTGCGGTTGCTTCGGCGTTTACGGGCCCTGCCGCGTGTGAAACGTGTGTTCATCCGTTCGGGTATCCGCTTTGATTATTTGCTTGAAGATAAGGATGAAACCTTCTTTAAAGAGCTGGTACAGCATCACGTAAGCGGGCAATTAAAAGTGGCACCCGAGCATTGCGCTACCCCCGTGCTGAACGCGATGGGCAAACCTGCGATCGATACCTACCGCCGTTTTCAAAAACGGTTTTACGAACTGACCAAAAGTGTGGATAAGAAGCAGTATCTGGTGCCGTACTTGATGTCCTCCCACCCGGGAAGCACCATGCGTGACGCGGTGGAATTGGCGCTGTTTTTGAAAAAAGAGGGGCTTCACCCCGAACAGGTGCAGGATTTTTATCCCACTCCGGGCACGATATCCACTTGTATGTTCTATACGGGGTTGGATCCTTACACCATGAAACCCATTTACGTGCCGCGCACGGCGGCGGAAAAGGCGGAACAACGTGCTATGCTCCAGTATTTCCGCCCCGAAAACCGTGACAAAGTACGTGCGGCGCTCAAGCGGGCGGGACGTGCCGATCTGATCGGTAACGGGCCGCATTGTCTGGTGCCGTCCGAAAGCGGTGTGAAGCATCGTGCGCCTGCTCGTCCCCGCAAACCCGTCAAACGCAAAAAAAACTGACATGAAACTGCTGAAAAGCCGCTTCTCGCACTATTCACAGCGAGGACGATTGTTATTCGCCATCGTCGCGTTGGCGATCGTGGCGTTGTGTTTGGTGTCCGAAACCGTGGGGTTCACCGACCGTCTGTTTTCGTGGACAGGTGTGAACGATCGCAAACAGATCCCCCTTGAAGGGGAGATACAAGTACACGTGTTGGATGTGGGAAATGCGGATGCCATTGTGTTGTTTTGCGACGGCCGCGCGATGTTGATCGATGCGGGCGAATACAACGACGGTGAACAGGTGGCACAGTTTTTGAAGGAATATGACGTGGCGCATCTCGATTACGTGGTTGCTACCCATCCCGATGCGGATCACATCGGCGGTATGCAAGAGGTGCTTCGCCACGTGACGGTGGGGGAGTATTTGACACCTCTCATTCCCAAAGGGCAAGAACCGCAAACGCAGTCTTATAAAGAATTGACCGCATATCTCACCGAACGCCGGATCAAAGTGACACACCCGAGTGTCGGTATGGTACGCACACTCGGCACGGCACGGTTTACGGTGCTGTCGGCCGCTATTCAACCTGAGGATATGAACGACCGTTCGTTGGTGTGCCGTGTGGAGTATCGGGAGAATCGCTTTTTGTTTATGGGTGATGCCGGCCGTGAGGTGGATACGCGATTGGCGGCCGCGGATGCAGATGCCGATTTTTTGAAGGTGGCACATCACGGCGGTAACGATGCAACAAGTGCCGCCTTCTTGAACAAGGTTACCCCGTCGGTGGCGGTGATCTCCTGCGGGGTGGATAACACCTATAACCATCCGCATGAAGAGGTGCTGGATCGTTTGGCGAATCACACATCCGCCGTTTATCGCACCGACCGACATGGGACGGTCACCGTCACGGGCAACGGAAAAACGCTGTCCGTAACTGCCGAAAGGACGTGAAAATCGCATGAACACACGCTTTGTATCGGTCATTGTGCCGGCGGCGGGGAGTGCCACCCGCATGGGCGGCGAAAAACAACGCTTGTTGTTGTTCGGGAAACCCGTGCTGGCCAATACCCTGTCGGTGTTGCAACAAACTTCCGCGGTGGATGAGATCGTGGTGGTGGCGCGTGCAGGGGACGTGGAAGAGTTCACAGCGTATAAAGCACGATACGGCATCACAAAACTGGCCGCCGTGGTGACAGGCGGGGACACTCGCCAGCGTTCGGTGGCAAACGGTTTGGCGGCGATATCGCCTGTCGCTACGATCGTGGCGGTACATGATGGGGCGCGTCCGCTGATTACCGCCGCCGAAATCGAAGCGGTGATCGAAGCGGCAGAAATACACGGCGGTGCGGCCGCCGCTACCCCTGTAAAGGATACGGTCAAGATCGCTTCGGCCGAAGGCCTGGTGACGGCAACACCCGATCGTACCACGCTGTGGGCGGTGCAAACACCGCAGATCTTTCTTGCGGATTTGTACCGCCGCGCTATGGCTCGAGCCAAAGCGGGTGGTGCGGATTACACCGACGATTGCCAGTTGTTTGAAGCGGCGGGCTATCCCGTAAAACTGGTGCAAACGGGGTATCAGAACATCAAGATCACCACGCCGGAGGATATGGTGACAGCCCGCGGTTTGCGTGGCGGAAAGGAGCAGACGGTGCGAATCGGACACGGATAT
>JAZSHJ010000082.1:0-2147 GCA_045533175.1 Acutalibacteraceae bacterium | reverse complement strand
CGATTGAGTTTTCTTAAAAACATACTGGGATAAGGTGCAAATATGGCAAAAGTATCCGCAGGGGCGGCCGGCGAAGTGTTGGCCGCCCGCTTTCTTCGCGACAAGGGATATACCATTACAGCGGCCAATGTACACTCTCGCATCGGAGAGATCGACATAATTGCGGAAGATGCGCAATATATTGCTTTCGTAGAGGTAAAAACCCGCAACGAAGATGCTATTTATGCCCCGCGGGAAGCGGTTACATTGGAAAAGCAACGGAAGATCATCGGCACAGCGGCATTGTATCTGCAACGGCATCCCACCGAAAAACAGCCGCGGTTTGATGTGATCGAGATCGTGACCGCCAAAGGTGCGCCGATGAAGGTGTTGGAGTTGGATCACTTGATGGGTGCCTATGAAACGGAGGGCTTGCATGCAGCTTTTTGATCTGCATTGTGACACGTTGTACGAAGGATATACAAAAAAATACCCCCTCGCCAAAAACGGCGGACATATCGATCTTTCAAGGGGAAAACGATATGATCCGTACGTGCAAGGAATGGCGGTGTGGATTCCCGAAAACCTGGGCGGCGATGCCGCGTGGGATTTTTATTGTCGCGTGTACCGCTATGCGATGGAAGAAGTAAAAAATAACGAAGACGCCTTTGTGCTTTGCGGTAAAGGAGATTCGCTTTACGACTTGACACGTACACAAAAGGTGGTTGGGTTGCTCGCGGTGGAAGGGGGACACGTGTTGGGCGGCGACCTTTCCCGCATTGCGGTGTTGGCAGCGCAGAGGGTGAGGTATCTCACTCTCACATGGAACGGCGAAAACGAGCTTGCGTGCGGTTGTTTGTCGCCGCACGGCACGGGGTTGACACCATGCGGACGGGCGGCGGTGAGAAAATTGGAAGAGTGCGGTATGGCGGTGGATGTTTCGCATTTGAACGAGGCGGGGTTTTGGGATGTGGAAGAGTGCGCACAAAAGCCTTATATCGCCACCCATTCCAATGCGGCGGCGATAACCTCGCACCCACGCAACTTGACCGACCGTCAGTTTGAGGCCATACGACAACGCGGCGGACTGGTGGGGATGAATCTTTGTCGTGACTTTTTGGGCGAACAGACGTTAGAGGCGGTGGAACGGCATCTTTGCCGCTTTTGGGAACGCGGGGGAGAAGACGTTGTTGCTTTTGGATGCGACTTTGATGGGGCGAAAATGCCCCCCGCATGGCACGGCGTGTGTGTTATGGAGAGGGTCGCGGAATATCTGTATCGCAAAAACTACGATAGTCACCTGCTTTCCCGCCTCTTTTTCGGTAATTGCTACAATTTTTTCACACGGCTTTGACAAACGGGAAAACCTGCGGTATAATAAACTGATTTCTTTTATATATGAGCAAGATGGAGGAAACTGAAATGATGTATTGCAGTACGCGGGACGCCGCGGTGCGTGCGACGGCGGCCGAGGCAATTGCCCGCGGCATTTCGCCGGACGGTGGGTTGTATGTGCCCACGACGCTGCCGAAGTTGACTCCTGCGACGATCGAAACTCTGGCGGGCATGTCGTATGCCGAACGGGCAACGGCGGTGCTGTCCGAGTATTTGGGCGACTTCACGGCCGAAGAAGTGCGCGAATGCACCGAAGCGGCGTATGCGACGGGACGGTTTCGCCACGCAGATGTGGCACCGCTTCGCGAGTTGTCGCAAGGGGAACATATTTTGGAGTTGTGGCACGGCCCTACCTGTGCGTTCAAAGACATGGCGTTGCAGATCCTGCCGCACCTGATGCGTGTGTCTGCCGCTAAAACGGGGGACGGGCGTGAAATCGTCATTCTGGTGGCGACTTCGGGCGATACGGGC
The DNA here is from genome assembly GCA_045533175.1 of Acutalibacteraceae bacterium. Classification (GTDB taxonomy): domain Bacteria; phylum Bacillota; class Clostridia; order Oscillospirales; family Acutalibacteraceae; genus SIG588. The sequence continues at coordinate 302 of JAZSHJ010000082.1, read as the reverse complement.
AAAGCGGCGTTGGAAGGCTTCCGCGATGCCGCCGGTACGCGTATTTTGGTGTTTTATCCCGAAGATGGTGTCAGCCCGATGCAGAAATTGCAGATGGCCACGCAAGAGGGGGCGAACGTGGCGGTATGCGCCATTCGCGGAAACTTCGACGATGCGCAGACGGGTGTGAAACAGATTTTCACCGACAGCCGGATCGGTGATGTTCTGGCCGCCAACGGCAAGCAGTTCTCCAGCGCCAACTCCATCAACTGGGGGCGTTTGGCGCCGCAGATCGTGTATTACATCTCGGCCTACTGCGACTT